>CAZNBX010000124.1:1253-5371 GCA_964571305.1 uncultured Novosphingobium sp. | reverse complement strand
GTCGACATTGTCGACGCCAATGCCGGCGCGGCCCACGACTTTCAATTTCTTGGCAGGGTTCATCGCGACAAGCTCCGCAGCAGGTGGGCCTTGATCTGGCCGGCGGTTTCGGCGGTTAGCGGCGCAAGAATGCCTTGCGCCTCGGGGGGCAGGTGCTGGGTCACAGCTTCTCCATTGGCAAAGACATAGTGATCGAACAGGTCGCGCCAGCGGGCCTTGTCCGCTTCGGGCAAGTCACGCAGGGCAAGGATCGCGTGGAACAGCGCGTCCTCCGGCTTCCCAAGGAAATGCGGCGCATCGCGCCACCAGTAATTGACCAGCACGTTGAACGGGGCGAGGCCCTCGACATGGTGCCACCAGAGCGAGGGGATGAAGATCGCATCGCCCGGTTCAAGCTCCGCCACCTGGGCATGGGCTAGCGCCTCGCGAAAGCGTGGATAGGCGGCGAAATCAGGCTGGCGCAGGTCGACCATCGAGACCGGGCGTCCAGCAGGCGTATTCTCCAGCGGCCCGGGATAGAGATTGGCAAACTGCTCGGGCGGGAAAAGCGTGAAGCGCCGCTTGCCGACCGCGCAGACAGCCAGGTTGTCCGGCACGTCATTGTGCGCCGCGATCCGTGTGCGCGTGCCGATCCAGATCGATTCCAGCGGGCGGCGATTGCCCAGCGGCAGCGCGTTTTCATCGGCCAGTCCGTTGAAATAGTGCCGCATGTCGATCGACGAGAGGTAGATCGTCTGGGCGGCAGGATCGTTCTCGTCGCGCGCCATCAGCTTGAGGAAACCGTCGAGCGGCCCCTGGGCCGAGCGAAAATTCATCCCCATCGCCGGATTGTAGAACAGCCGGTCACCGCTGCCCTGCTCGCCAATCGTGCCGGTCAGCTTGGTCTCGCGCCCAAGCGAGACGAGATAGGCGCGGGCGGCATCGGCGCTTTCACGTCCGGCCCGGACCAGCGGCCAGTTTTGAGCCAGCCCCCGCACCACGAAAGGCCGGTCTGCCCCGTCGAGCCGTGCAGCCAGTCCTTCGAGAGAAACCGACTCCTCCGCAACCCGGGGCAAGCCGGACAGGATGTCGCTTGCCTCAGCCATCGGTCTTCCGGTTCTTGCGCCGGACCAGCTTGCCGAGATTGCCGAGCGAGGCGAGCGCCATATAGACCGGCTCAAGGTGGCCCGCCGCGTGCAGCTCGCCCAGCGCGGCAGCATCGAGCGCCTGGAGCTTTTCCTCATTGATCAGGTGATAGCCGACCAGCCGGTGGCTCGCCCCGTTATCCAGCGTCACGTCCATCGAGAAAGGTTCGAGCAGGTCGTGCCGATCTAGCGCCGCATAGAATTCACCGCTTGCGCGGTAGCCTTCGTCAAGCGCGCCAAGCATTCCCGCAATCTCTTCCAGCCAAGGGCTGGGCTGCCCCGCATCGTCGAACAGGCGGACGCCATCGCTGCCGGCCTGGGCCACGCGGGGATGTGCCATGTCGATATGGACCTGCCCCGGCCCCTGTCCGTCACGCGGGCGTCCGACCAGGCAGGGCTGGACCGCCATGGCGAAGGGGCGGCTCGCCGCGTCCCAGCTGCCGTCTTGAATGAACAGGTTCTCCCCTGGCTCGAAACCGAACAGCGCCAGTGCCGAAAAACTGCGGCTTTCCCCATCATAGCGGAACAGGATCGGGTATTCGGCGGCGAGCCGGCGGAACTCTGCGGGGACAACCAGGCACGACATCACGCCATCACCCAATTCGGGTGCGGCATCGGCCCGGACGCGCAGCGCGCCATGATCGGCGAAATTGAGAATCTGGTGACTGGTCATGGCGTGATCTTCTGCTGTTCTGGCGGTGAAGCGGCGAGCGCCGCGAAATAGCTCCGGGTATCAGGCAGGCCGGCCTGCATCGCCCGGGCCCGGTCCCGCACTTCGGCGATCCGGGCAAGGGCCGCGTGGCTCGGTTGCGGAAGCACCGACGGAAGCGGAAAGCCCATGCCGTAGAGCACATATTGCTGGCTGGCCGCCGGGAAAATTTCTTCGAAATCCGGGAAGTCGCGCGGAGAAGGCGGCAGGTGGCGCCAGATCTCGAGGCTCTCGAGGAGTCTGTCCGGAATGGTCGCCTGATCGCGCTGGGCCTGCCAGTAAGGCTCGCTCCGGCGGCTCAGGACATAGTGCAGCTTGAGGAATTCGACGATCCGATCCCAGCGCTGACGAAACAGATCGTTGAAGCGGCGGGCTAGCGGGTCCATCGCGGCGCGGTCTGCCGGGAAAGCTTCGATCAGGCGCCGCAGCGAAAGCTCGATTAGGACGATGGCCGAAGCTTCGAGCGGCTCGATGAAGCCAGCCGATAGCCCCACCGCCACGCAATTGCCCTGCCAGAAACGGGCGCGGTGGCCGGTCTGGAAAGTCAGGCGACGCGGCTGGATTGCCGCTGGATCAGCCCCTGGCACATGAGCCACGATATAGTTTCGCAGGATTTCCTCTGCCTCGCCGTCGTCAAGGAAGCGCGAGGCATAGACGCAGCCAATCCCCCGGCGCGTCGGCAAGCCGATGTCCCAAATCCAGCCCGCGCGGTGCGCGGTGCCAACGGTCTGGGCGGCAATCGGACTGCCTGGCTCAACCGGCACCTGAGCGGCAAGCGCCCGGTCGTTGAACGACACATCGGACCGGTCGATCCATTCTACCTGGCAGTGGCCGCCAATCAGCAAGCCCGCCTGTCCGGTGCAGTCAATGAACAGATCGCCAGTGAGTTCATCTGCATCACGCAGGAGGACTGCCGCGATATCGCCGTTGTCCGCACCGCGCACACCGCAGACCTCAGCGCTGACATGGCGAACCCCGAGCCGGGCGACAGCATGTCGCGAGAGCAGCGCGGCAAACTTCCCGGCATCGAGGTGGTAGCCATAATTGAGCGCCCCGGCATAGTCCGGCATTGAGCGCTGACGGGGAGCGAGAGCAGCAGCACAAATCGCCCCTTGCGGTGTCATCGCCGAGGCAAACGGCTGCTCCGGCGCCAGCTGCTGCCAGGCCGCCAGCGATTCCCGCAAGTCGCCGGATGAGGGCGGCAAAGTGAAGGGGTGGAGATAGCTGTCACCAGCCGCACCGGTCAGCCAGCCATCGAAGCGCGAACCCTGCTTGAACGTGGCATCGCATGACTGCAGGAATTCGGTCTCTGGAATTCCGATCGCAGCAAGGGTCTCGCGCATAGTCGGCCAGGTGCCCTCACCCACGCCGATGGTCGGAATGTTCGGACTCTCGACCAGGGTGACCGACAGTTCCGGCAGTCGTGCAGCGAGCAGGCATGCGGCAAGCCAACCGGCCGTGCCGCCACCCACAATCACCACCTGCCGGACCGGACCTTCCATTCTCTACGCACCATTACATTTCCGCCAGACCATGAAGAAAGAGAGCCGCACCGGCAAGCAGTGCGGCTCTCCTTGTTTCAGCCAGGCAGGATTATCCGCCCGTCATCAGAAGGTGTAACGCAGACCCGCGGAGTAGCGGGCATAGCCCGGTGCCGCGAAGAACACGGTCTGGTCGTTGCGCATATGGCCGCGACGATCCGCCTTGGTCAGGTTGATGCCTTCAACAAATGCGGTCATCCCCTTGCGGAATTCCCAGCTCGCGCTGACGTCAAACTGGCCATAGGGCTCGATGTAATACGGATCGAAACCGTAACCGCTGAGGAAGCCGTCACGCCAGTTGTAGGCTACGCGGGCCTGGAAGCCGTTCTTGTCGTAGTAGAGGACGGCGTTGGCACTGTCGCTCACCCCGTTCACGGCGAACTGGGTCTCGGTGTAGCGCAGCGTGTTGTCGAACTTCGTGTCGCTCTTGACGATCGTGTAGTTCAACTGCGTGCCAAACCCGGTATCCCAGAAAGCGTGCTGGACGGCGAATTCCCAGCCGTTGAGCTTGGCGACCTGGTCGCTGTTGCCCGGACGGGTGATGGTGAACTGCACTGCGGGATCGCCCGAACGGCCGAGGATACCGCGCGGAGTGCCGTTGCTGAATTCGACCACGCTGGGGTTGTTCACCGCCAGGTAGGCGAGGATGGCAGCAAAGCCAGGGCTTCCCCCCAGGGCGGTCCGGGCCGCCTGGACTGCAGCGCCGGTCGCCGGATTGGTCAGGTTGAACAGCGGTCCCTGGAT
>CAZNBX010000124.1:0-1243 GCA_964571305.1 uncultured Novosphingobium sp. | reverse complement strand
GACCGCGGGCTCGCGTAGCCGCGGCTGCGCTTCGCGACCTGCGCCTTGAGCTCCTTGGGCTGCTCAGCCTTGCCCAAGCGGACCTGCACGAATTGCTGGCACACTGTCACGGCCTCGTTTGCCGCGGGATCCGGCACGGTGGTATTGGCAATGAAGTTGCTGACCTTCTTGTGGAAGAAGCCAACCGAGACATAGCTGTCCTTGCCGTAATACCACTCGGCCGAGAGATCGACGTTCTTCGCCTTGTAGGGCAGCAGGCCAGGGTTGCCGCTTCCGGCGGTGCTGCCACCACCCGGACGCAGCGGCTGGCCGACGGTGATGCCGCCCTGCATGCTGGTATAGTCCGGACGCGTGATCGTGTGGCTATACGAAGCGCGCAGCTTGATGTCCGAGCTGACTGCAAGGTCGAAGTCGAGCGCCGGGAGCCAGTTGTCGTATTCGCCCTTGAGCGTGGTGTAGTCCGACTGACCGCCGAAGATCAGGCCGATTTCGTTGTCTGCGACCCAGCTGGTGCCAGTCGGCACCGGCACAAGGGCCGAAGATTCGATCTTGGTCTTTTCATAGCGGAGGCCAAGGCGCAGGTTTGCGGGGGCCGTACCCAGATCAAAGCTGTGCTTGGTCTGGATGAACGGCGAAACGGTCTTTTCCTGGATACGGCGATCGGTCGTGAACTGCGCAAGGCAGGTGCCGGCGATCGGCTTGCCGGTCCACGGGGTGCGGCAAACGCCGAGCTGCTGGTCCAGCAGCGAGATCAGGCGCGCCGTATCGATCTGGAAGTAGTTCTGCAGGATGCCCGAGGCCTGCGATCCATCCATTCCAGCCAAACGATCGGGCAGACCGGTGAGCGTGTAGATGTCGTCCGGGGTCTGGGCCGCCGTCAAGGTACCACCCCAGCTGTCGCTTTGCAGGAAGCCGTACTGCGAAACCACCTTGTTTTCGGTATAGGTCACGCCGAAATCGAGGCTGTCGATCGCCGAAGCGTCGAAATCCCAACCGCCGCGGAACGCGACTTCGTTGATCGTGTCCTTCATGTAGGCGTTGCGGAAAGCATTGCCCGCCGGACGGATGTTCGACGCGCTGACTTCCGAACCCGGATACATGTTGACCGAGATCACCGGCATGTCGGTGGTGAAGTCGACCGTCTGGTTCTTCACACCGTAGATCGCGCTGCCGACTGCAATGTTGCTGCCCTAGGGCGAGGTCGGCTTGCTTTCCGCGGTCGAGTGGTGGCCGTCGAGCTCAA
>CAZNBX010000123.1:0-5372 GCA_964571305.1 uncultured Novosphingobium sp. | reverse complement strand
GTAAAGCGTTGATAGCTTCGGTCCGCTGGTTCACGAATTTTTCCCGTGTACGGAACACGATGGCACGGGCCTGCTGTTCCATGGTTTTGGGTTCAACAAAACGCATGGTCGGGCGCAGGGCTGCTTCAACGATAGCTTCAGCGTCAGCGGCGTCGTTTTTCTGTCGCTTCACAAAGGGTTTCACGTAGCGGGGAGCAATAAGCTTCACCTCGTGGCCGAGCCGTACCAACTCGCGGGCGCAATGATGAGCGCCGCCGCAAGCCTCCATTGCGACCAGGCAGCGCGGATGGTCAGCCATGAAACGCTGAAACATAGGCCGCGTGAACTTTTTACGAAAAACCACTGTCCCGTCAGCGGCCGCGCCGTGCAGTTGAAACACGTTCTTCGCCAGATCGACCCCGATAATTACTACGTCCGTCATGGTTGCCTCTCCTATCCCGATGGCTAATGCACCGTAATGCTGGTGCATTATGACACCGTTGGGGAGAGCGGCATCCACCCCATCTCTGGGGCATAAGCTATTGAAATATATCAACCGTAGTGAAATTTCGAATCTCATGACGGAGCATTTGGCTCCCATCTGCATATGCTCTCGCAACCAAGAGTGCAGCTCGCAATGAGGGGTTCGGCTGAAAAGGTGACAGCGTAACTTTCTTACGCTACCGACCCTGCCCATGAACGCATGGGCCCGAGATTCGAAGGCAGGGAAGTCGCTTTTTGCGATTGCTGTGCTGCTCGCGCTCTCCCTGCGCGTTCTGATCCCGACCGGCTTTATGCCGACGGTCAGCTCCCAAGGTCTGGTCGTCGAACTCTGCTCTGGCATGAGCGGCAAAACGGTCACCATTGACCTCGGCAAAAAGCTCCCTGGCGAAAAGCAGCAGCGCACCGCTGATAGCCCTTGCGTTTTCGCTGCGGGCTTGGGCCATGGTCTACTGGCAAGCGCTGAGTTGCCGACTATTCTCCCCTTCGTTTATGGCCTGACCATCTTCGTTGGGACGGCCATTGCTGATCTGACAATCAGCCGTCTTGCTGCCCCGCCGCCGCCATCTCAAGGCCCGCCTGCGCTGAGCTAAGCTCGCGCAGCGGACAACAAACACCACGTTCGCTGCTGACCTGCGCTCAGGCTTTGCCTTCGCGCGCGTCTGACATCCGGTTCGGATGATCAGGCGTCACAGTGAACAGGTTTTATCATGTCTAAAGTTAATGCGGCGATCTCGCCCAAGATTTCAATTAAGTCGTCGATGATTGCACTGGCGGTAGCACTGAGTTCCACAACTGCCTTTGCAGAAGAATCCGCCTCCTCAGCCGATGCAGCCGCAGACGCGTCAACAATTCTAGTGGTAGGCCAGAAGGACGCTCCCATCACCGTGGTCCCACGCGGGCTTTCCGTCTCGCTGGGGCAGGAGGAATTCGACGCAGTCAACGCGCTCAATGTCGAAGACCTTATGAAGTACGCGCCGAACTTCTTCGTTCGCAAGCGGTTTGCGGGCGATGATAACGCGGTGGTTGCACTGCGCGGCGCCAATACGATCCAGAGCGCGCGCACGATCGTCATGGTCGACGGCTTTGTCGTATCCAACTTCCTTGGCAACCGGTGGGATTTTCCGCCCAAGTGGAATGTCGTCGGCCCGGCCGAAGTGCGCCAGTTCGACATTGTCTATGGTCCCTATTCTGCGCGGTATGGCGGCAACTCGATGGGCGGCGTGATCTCTGTGACGACCCAGGAGCCTAAAGAAACTGGGGCCTATGCGACGGCGCAAACCATGATCATGCCGTTTAAGGAATATGGCTTTGACGAGACCTTCAAGGGCTACAGCCTGGAAGGCGGCGTCAACTGGAAGCAGAAAGATGGCCCTTGGTCGGTGCGGATTTCTGGCCGCCATTTTGAAAACACCGGCCAGTCGATGACCTATAACCTGCTGACTGCCACAACCGGCACCGGCACAGCCGTGACCGGAGCCTATGAAGACCCACGTCTCGCCACGCCGGTGTTTGGTGCCGCCTCACCCGTTGACGTGACCCAAGATCAGGCCCGACTGCGCATTGGCTACGCGACTGCGGACGGTTGGCAAATCGACGCGCTGGGCATGGTCTGGTTGACCAGGCAGGATCTGACTGACCCGCGAAGCTGGCTGGTGAACGCCAGTACTGTTGCGCCGGTCTATCAGGGTAAGGTCAGCTTCGGCGGCAGAGTCTGGAATGCAACCGGCCTCACCATGTCGAAGACCCGCCGAACCGAATATCTGGCCGGCCTCAAGCTGGCGGGCCCTGCTGCCGGCTGGGATGTGTCTCTAAACCTCTCGCGATATTGGATCCCCAAGTGGGACACCCGCACTTCGAAGGATTATGCCACAGGCGTTGCGCTGGGACAGGGCACGCAGTCTCTCGTCAACGCACCCGGCTGGTACACCGGGGATCTTACGATCGAGCGCGCATTTGGCCAGCACAAGATCGCCTTGGGTGCGAACGCCAACCTCTACCAGACCTCGACCGATAGCTTCACGACGACAAACTGGGACGCTGCAACTGCCCCAACCTATTCAACCTCAACCTATGGCAAGACCAGCCTCTGGGGGGTGTGGCTTGAAGACGCGATTGACCTTGGCAATAGCTGGGTCCTGACCGGAGGCCTAAGGTATGACGGCTGGCGCGCTTATGATGGCGGCATTGCGAAAGTCTATTCGGGCGCCCGCAAGGACGATGGTTATCCCACGCGAACGGATAACAGCTTCAGTCCCAAGCTGAGCCTGCAAGGTGAACTAAGCGATGCACTGGCGGTCCAGATCAGCCTTGGAACGTCCAAGCGCTTTCCAACGGTTGGCGAACTCTACCAAGGTCGCTTTGATGACATATCGCAAGCCATCGATCCGCAAAGCTTCGACCCTAACCTGAAGGCTGAACGCTCGGAGGATGCAAACCTCATCCTGCGTTACGGTACCGGGAAGGTTCAAACGACGCTCAGCCTGTTCTACCAGAACATCAAGGATGCCATCTTCAGCTTCAGCGGCCTCAATCAGTTCGGCACGGTCATCACCAGCTACAAGAATGTCGATCAGGTCCGGCAATACGGCGCCGAGCTAATGGTTGAAGCCAAGGACATCCTGATTCAGGGCCTTGATGTTGACGCTAACCTGGCCTGGATCGATGCAAAGACGGTTAAGAACGCTGCCAATCCAGCCGCCGAAGGGGTTCAGTTCCCCCGTATCCCGGAATGGCGAGCCAACGGCAACATTCGGTATCGCGTGGCTGAGCCGGTCAAGGCATCGATCGGGTGGCGCTACGCATCGCGTCCCAACTCCGACCTTTTTGGAATAGTCCGCGGGGACGCATATGGTTTCCAGACCGAGTACTTCACAGTCGACACCCGCGTGACCTGGCAGCTCAGCAAGCAGCTCGAACTAGGCGCTGGGATTGATAACCTGTTCAACGATCAGGCCTATGTGTCGCATCCGCTACCGCAGCGGACGTTCGTTCTTGATCTGAAAGCGAAGTGGTAAAGTCATGAACGACCAGACCAGCAGAGCCTGGCTCTATCGGACGATCTGGCGCTGGCATTTTTATGCTGGACTGTTCGTCGTGCCCATGGTGCTGATCCTGTCCCTGACCGGCGCGGCCTACCTGTTCAAACCACAGGTAGAGCGCTGGGAGGAACGAGCCTGGCGTGATCTGCCAACCGAAAACGCCGCTTCTCCCGATGCTCAGGTCAAGGCTGCGCTTGCGGCTTTTCCCGGATCGCGGCTTCATTCCTATCGCTTGCCGCAGAGCGAGAGCGACGCCGTTTTGATCCACGTCACACTGGCCAGCGAAGGCTCAGCGCGGCCGGAAATGCGCGACGTCTTTGTTTCGCCGCAGGGTAAGGTGGTCGGCGTTCTCGACCCCGAGCGGCGGATCATGCAGGTGGCCCACGACATTCATGGGCAACTTTTGCTTGGCAAGCGCGGCAGTTGGATTGTGGAGCTCGCAGCCAGCTGGGCAATCGTCATGATCCTGACCGGGCTCTACCTCTGGTGGCCGCGCGGACGCGGGTTGGCGGGGGTGGTCTGGCCACGCCTTTCAGGCGGGAAAAAAGTGGTTTGGCGCGATCTGCATTCCGTGACGGGCTTCTGGGTCTCGGGCCTTGCCATGGTGCTCTTACTGACCGGGCTGCCCTGGGCAGACGTATGGGGCAGCGCCTTCAAGGCTGTGCGAACTGAAATGGGCTGGGTTAAGGGTCAGCAAGATTGGACCATCGGCGGTCAACCTGCCGGTGACACTGAACACGCTGATCACGCTCACGGCGCGATGGCGGTCAGCAATCCAGCCATGCCAACGATGTCGCATGTAATGCCGGATGGGTCCGTGATGACCATGGCCATGACACCCGTTTCGCTCAGCCAGATCGTTGCCGAAGCGAAAAGCCAGCGCTTGCCGTTCCCGGTGATCGTGACCCCTCCGGGTGGGCCACAGCGCTTTGGCCGAAAGGCCACCACCGACTGGTCAGTGCAATCTGACACTCAGAACCGGCCGCTCCGCGTAACGCTGACTTATGATCCAATGACTGGCAATCAGACCTCCCGCGAGACGTTTGCCGACAAACACGTCATCGACCAGGTGGTCGGCTATGGTGTCGCTTGGCATGAAGGTCAGCTGTTCGGGTGGTTCAACCAACTTATCGGTGTTGTAACCGCCCTGATGCTTGTGACGTTGTCTATCACGGGTTTCGTCATGTGGCGGCGGCGGAAGCCCGACGGGCAGCTTGGCGCTCCGCCGGCTTCGGCGTCACCGACAAAGCTGAAGGGCATCGCAGCTCTAATCCTGGTATTAGCTGCTTTTCTGCCGCTGCTTGCCGCCTCACTGCTGGCGATGTGGCTCATCGAGTTGCTAATCATTCGCCGATTTGCGAGCTTGGCGAAATGGCTCGGCATATCGGTTGGTAACCAGCGCTAAAATGATACTTAGATTGAAGGGCGGCAGTAGGGCCATGATCAATGTTCGATGGCTGTCTGTTGCATTGGCTCTGCCCGCCGCGCCGGCGTTTGCCGAGGCTCCCCCAGGTGCCATTGAAAACGAAATCATCGTTTATGGCCGGTCGATAGATCAGGTCGGGATCGCTACCAGCGGGTCTGAAGGCGTGGTTGGCTATGCCGACTTTGAAAATCGTCCGATTAGCCGGGTTGGCGAGCTGGCTGAAAATGTGCCCGGCCTGATTGCTACGCAGCATTCCGGTTCAGGCAAGGCCAATCAGTATTTCCTGCGCGGGTTTAACCTGGACCATGGCACTGACCTCGCTGGCTTTGTCGACGGTGCACCGATCAATATGCGCAGCCATGGGCACGGGCAGGGATATCTCGATCTCAACTTTCTGATCCCCGAAATGGTCGAGCGGATCGATT
>CAZNBX010000122.1:359-5445 GCA_964571305.1 uncultured Novosphingobium sp. | reverse complement strand
TCGCCAGGGTCAGGTCCTTGCCGTGATGCAGGCGTAGCAGGTCCAGGCACTTGCGAATGCAGGTGAGCATGCCCAGCGCCAAGACGTCGACCTTGAGGATGCCCAGCGCGTCGATGTCGTCCTTGTCCCATTCGATGAAGCTGCGTTCCGGCATCGCGCCGTTGCCGATCGGGACAGTTTCGGTCAGCGGCCCCTGGGTCAGGATGAAACCGCCGACGTGCTGCGACAGGTGACGCGGCATCCCGATCATCTGCTCGGTCAGGGCCAGCACCCGGCGCAGGTGCGGATCGTCCAGGTTCAGGCCGGTCTCGCTTTCGACATGGGCCTCTTTGATCGAGCGGCCGTGGCTGCCCCAGACCGTCTTGGCGAGCGCGCTGGTCACGTCTTCGGACAGGCCCATCGCCTTGCCCACTTCGCGGATTGCCATGCGCGGGCGGTAATGGATCACCGTGGCGCAGAGCCCGGCGCGGTGGCGGCCATAGCGCTGGTAAATGTACTGGATCACCTCCTCGCGCCGCTCATGCTCGAAATCGACGTCGATATCGGGCGGCTCCTTGCGCTCCTCGGAAATGAACCGGTCGAACAGCAGCGCATGGCGAGCCGGATCGACGGCCGTGATTTCCAGCACATAACAGACCGCCGAATTGGCCGCAGAACCACGCCCCTGGCACAAGATTGGCGGATCCTGATTTCGCGCGAAATCAACGATGTCCTTGATGGTTAGAAAGTATTGCGCGAGGTTCAGTTTGCCGATCAGGTCCAGCTCGCGCCGAAGGGTATCGCGCACTCCAGCAGGAACGCCTTCGGGATAACGCCGCCCCGCCCCCTCCCAGGTCAACTGCTCCAGATAGTCCTGCGGCGTCATGCCTGCGGGACAGGTCTCTTCCGGATATTCGTAGCGCAGTTCCTCAAGGCTGAAGGTGCAGGCATCGGCGAGTTCGCGCGCCGCACGGATCGCATGGGGCCAACGCGCGAACAGCCGGACCATTTCCTCCGGTCCCTTCAGATGACGCTCCGCATTGGGGGCGAGCAGGTGTCCCGCCGCCGCAACTGTGGTCTTGTGCCGGATCGCCGTCATCACATCGTGCAACGGTCGCCGCTGCGCCACGTGATAGAGCGGGAGATTGGTGGCGAGGATGGTGAGGCCGTTCGCTACTGCCAAGGCGTCAAGCCGCGCAATCCGGGCCAGATCATCGCCGCTATACAGATAGCTCGCCGCCACATGGCACAGGGTGGGCAACAGGCGGACCAGATGCGGCAGCAGGTCGGGGACAGAGGCGGTCACAAGGCCTTCATCCGCATCCTCGCCGCGCAGGGAGACGACATTGCTCTGGGCCGCGACCGTGAACTCCACATCCAGCTCCGCCGGAGGGACCAGCACCAGATGGACGCCCTCGCCATGCGCGGCGAGCATGGCCAGCTCGATCTCGCAAGCGCCCTTGTCCTGCCATTCACCGTCCAGCGTCGACATCCGCCCCGCCGAGATCAGGCGGCAGAGCCGGCCATAGGCGGCACGGTCGGTAGGATAGGCGAGGAATTCGAGCCCCTCGGTCGTTTCGATCCGGCAGCCGATGACCGGACGCAGGCCCAGCGCGGTCGCCTCGGTATGGAGCCGGACCACGCCGGCCATGCTGTTGGCATCGGCAATGCCCAGCGCGTCATAGCCCAGCGCCCGCGCCGTGGTCGCCAGGTCCACCGCGTCCGATGCCCCGCGCAGGAAGGAAAAGCACGACACCAGGCCCAGTTCGACAAAGGCCGCGCGCTCCTGGGGCGGCGGCAGGGTCTGCTCGGCTCGGCGGCGTTCAGGCGTAAGCGGCGCCTCAGGCATGGCTTGCCCTGACCCGCCCTGTCATGCGCAGAGCCCTTGCAGGAACCATTCGGGCACCCCGCCCCGCCCGTCTCCGGCCAGGCCATTGCGATAGATCCAGTAGCGCCGGCCCTGGTCGTCCTCGATCCGGTAATAGTCGCGTAGCCGCGCGCTGGAGCGTTCGCGCCACCATTCCGGGGCAATCCGCTCCGGCCCTTCGGCGCGGGCGATTTCATGAACCTGTCCACGCCAACGAAACCGGCGCGGCAGGCCATCCGGGCTGGCATAGAGCACGGCGATTGGCTCTGCCCGGTCGAGCAGCTTGAGCGGCCGGGCATGAAAGGCCAGTTGCCCCTGCATGGCGCGCTCCGGCTCCAGCGGCGGCGCCCAGCGCTGCACCCGTTCCGGAACATGGCTGGCCACCGGCAGCGGACGGCGCACTGCCCCCGGCCCCAGCCGCGCGCTCAGCCGGTCAATGCAGGCGGCCAGCGAAGTACCGTGCGCTTCGGCGGCTTGCTTGAAATCCGCCTGGCTGAGCGGCAGGGGTTCGCACCACGGCGCGGAGAGGCGGGCCAGCTCAATCCCGAAACCGGCGTCGAGATCGTCCAGCTTGCCCGCAAACAGGCGCGCGATGTGGGCGGCATCACGGCTTGCCGCAGCCATTTCAAGCCGCCGCGCAAGGACTTCGCCATCGACCTTCCACAGCGCCAGATCGAGCCGCCGTGCGCCCTGGGCCTGGCCTTCGAGCAGGCGGACCATGTCCGCAGCCAAATCGTCCAGCACCTGATCGAGCAGGCTGCGGTGGCGGATTGGCTCCATCAGGCGGCGCTGAACCAGCGGAATGGGCGCGGCGATAACCGGCAGCAGCGGTTCCGGCACCCGGCCCAGCAACTGGTCTAGCCGGATCAGCGGATTAGCCAAGGGCGCGCGGGTATTGCGAAAGCGCCGCGCCAGGGCCGGACGGGCCACGCCGGACAGGTCGCCAATCCGCTTCAGCCCCAGGCGGCGCAGGACCAGCAGGGTTGCCGGATCGAGCCGCAGAGCGGCAACCGGCAGGTCGTCGAGCTGCACAGCCCCTCCTTCGTGCAGGACCGCGCGGTCCGGCCCGTAATGCGACAGGGCCCAGGCGCCACCGGCCGTAGGCGCGATGGCCAGACGGACCGTCAGGCTGCGCGCGCCCAGGCGCAGCGCGGCATCCTCCAGCAACGCCACCTCTCCGCCGAACAGATGCGGCACCCCGGTGACATCGACCAGCAGGCCGTCAGGCGGATCGATCGCGGACCACGGGCCCCAGCGCTGCGCCCAGATCACCAGCCGCTCCAGAAAAGCTCTATCGCCCGCCGGATCGCCCGGAGCCACGGCCAGGTCGGGACAGATCGCGCGGGCATCGGCCAGCATGGTGCCCCCCTGTACCCCGGCCCGCCGCGCCGCCGCATTGAGCGCGGTCAGGCGCGGGCCATGAGCGGTTTCGGCCAGCAGGGCAAAGGGTGCGGGGTTCTGGCCCTCAGCCAGTTGCCAGCGGTCGATCGCCAGGTCGGGTAGCCAGATCGAAAGGATGCGGCGGGTCATGGCGCTCACCCATGGAGGCGGCTTTCGCCAGCCTCGACTGCCGGACTCTGCGCCTGTCCAGCGCGCATCTGCAAATTGCCGAAGTCGCCTTCCAGCACCCATGTCCCCGGGGGATGGGCGCGGGCGCGGAACAGTTCCGCCTGCCAGGCCGGGGTTCCGGGAGCCGCCGGATTCCAGCGCGGCGGCTGCGAAGGCGCGGAACGCGCTGCCCAGCGCTGGCGCGCGGAGGACAGTTCGCGCCCGGCATCGAGCCGGACCAGCCACAGCGGTACGCCGTGCCGCTCCACCGCAAGACTGAGCCGCCGCGCCGCGGTGAAGTTAAGCGCCTTAGGATTGCCCGCGATTTCACCGATAACAAAGGCCAGGTCGCGGCAGCGCAGCCCTTCCTCCAACGCGAACAGCGCGTCTTCAGGGCTTTTCACGGCAACGTGGATCAGACGGTGGCGCAGCGTCGCAGGCAAGCCCGGCTGATAGGGCCTGCCGCCCAGCTTGATCGCGCGGGCATCCTGCACCCAAAGCCAGTTACGCCCTTCCTCCTGCCTCTTGCCATCCAGGGCCATGGCCAGGGCCAGAGCGGCGCCACTGCCCTCCGCAGCCGAGGCGAACACCTCTCCATGCAGGGGCGCGGCGTCCAGCCCGGGACGCCAGCGCGGTAGGCTGTCCCCGGGGTTCCGGGAAAGCGGCGCAAAGGCCGCGAGAGGAGTGATGGCAGTCATAGGGATCGAATATTTGTTCTATTTATGTTCTCATTTTTTCGATTCGCAAAGCCCCCTTTTGCCCCTTTGTGCACAGCATCAATCGCCACCGACCAAAGAAAAGGGCCGCCCTCACCTGGAGAGCGGCCCAATCCTGTTAGCCAAAAACGTGATCAGAAGCGGGATCAGTCGTTGATGTCGATCCCACCCGGCAGCGGCGGAACCGGCTGCTGCGGTGCATCGGCATCTTCCTCGTGCACTTCAACCTTGCCGAGGCCGACGTGGCTGCGACTGCGGCTATAGCCGAAGTAGACCAGCAGGCCGACGGCGGCCCAGCCAACGAATAGCAGCTTGGTATAGGCCGAGAGGCTCCAGAACAGGTAGAGGCAGCCGACCGCCGCGAGCGGCGCAACCACCATCACCGCCGGGGTACGGAACGGACGCGCCCGGTTCGGATCACGCTTGCGCAGCACGAGCACGGCAATCGCCACCATCGCAAAGGCGAACAGCGTGCCCGAGTTCGAGATGTCTGCCAGAGCGCCGACCGGGAACAGGGCCGCGAAGAACGCCACGAACACACCGGTAATCATCGTCACCACGTGCGGCGTCTTGTACTTCGGGTGGACCTTGCTCAACACTTCCGGCAGCAGGCCGTCGCGGCTCATCACGAAGAAGATGCGGGTCTGGCCGAACATCATCATCAGGATGACCGAAGGCAGGGCCAGGCCAGCCGCCAGGCCAACGAGGTTGCCGACCTGTTGCCAACCGATTTCACGCAGGGTCCAGGCCAGGGCTTCCTTCGAGCAGACCACCACTTCGGTTGCCTGCGCGGCGCAAGCCGTCGCCAGTTCCTTGCTGCCCGGCGCGATGGCATTGCCCGCGGCATCGAACAGCGGCTGAGCGCCGACCGAACCGATCACGCCGGCGGCCACCAGCAGATAGAACAGGGTGCAGATCGCAAGGCTGCCAATCAGGCCGATCGGCATGTTGCGCTGCGGGTTCTTGGTTTCCTCCG
>CAZNBX010000122.1:0-342 GCA_964571305.1 uncultured Novosphingobium sp. | reverse complement strand
AACCCGACATAGGCAAAGAAGATCGAGGCCGCGGCCGCCGAAATCCCGCCAAAGCCCAGCGGCGCGAAGGGTTCGAAGTTCTGGCTCTTCATCACCGGCAGTGCCAGCACGACGAACAGCGACAGGGCGACGATCTTCACCGCCACCAGGATCGCGTTGACGAAGGCGCTTTCCTTGGTGCCGATGATCAGCAACCAAGTCACAAACAGCGAGATCAGGAATGCCGGAACGTTGAACAGGCCGCCGTCGATCGGCCCGGCCGTCCACATCGTCCCCAGATCAAGCCCCAGGAACTCCCTTAAAAGCCCCGTGAAATAGCCTAACCACCCGACCGCGACCGCA
>CAZNBX010000121.1:0-5458 GCA_964571305.1 uncultured Novosphingobium sp. | reverse complement strand
CCGCCTATCGCAACACCAATGGCGCGGGCGACAGCCTCTACACCGCCTCGATCGTCGCGGTGAAGCCGGATACGGGCGAATATGTCTGGCACTTCCAGGAAACCCCGGAAGACCGCTGGGACTTTGACTCCAACCAGCAGATCACTGTCACCGATCTCAACATCGGCGGGCAAAAGCGCCGCGTGGTGATGCACGCGCCGAAGAACGGCTACTTCTTCGTGCTCGATGCCAAGACCGGGGCCTTTGTCGCCGGCAACCCGTTCGTCGACGGGATCAACTGGGCCAAGGGCCTCGATCCCAAGACCGGGCGCCCGATGGTCAATCCCGAAGCGCAGTACGAGCGTTCGGGCAAGCCGTTCCTGGGCTTCCCCGGCGCGGTCGGGGCGCATAGCTGGACGCCGATGAGCTACAGCCCGAAGACCGGGCTGGTCTATATCCCGACCAACAACACCCCGCAGGTCTATTCCCACGATCCGAACTGGAAGCCGGGCACCACCGGGTTCCAGCTGGGCATCGATGCCACCCCGGGCAACCTGCCTGCCGACAAGGCCGTGCGAACCGCCACCAAGGCAGCCATGACCGGCGCGCTGGTTGCGTTCGATCCGGTCGCGGGCAAAGTGAAGTGGCGCGTCCCCCAGCAAACCCCGACCAACGGCGGTACGCTGGCGACGGCAGGCAACCTGGTATTCCAGGGCACCGCGCTGGGCGACTTCAAGGCCTATACCGCCGACACCGGCAAGGAGCTGTGGTCGTTCCACGCCCAGAGCGGCATCCTCGCCGCGCCGATGACCTATTCGATCGACGGCGAGCAATATGTCGCCGTACTGGTCGGCTGGGGCGGCGTGTGGGACGTGTCCGCGGGCAAGCTGGTGACCAGCAAGATCACCCCGAACATCAGCCGCCTGGTCGTGTTCAAGCTCGGCGCCAAGGGGCAGCTGCCCCCGCCGCCGCCGAACACCGAGCGCAAGCTTGACCCGCCGCCGCCGTCGGGCACCCCGGAGCAGGTGGCGATGGGCGAAAAGCTCTACACCAACAGTTGCTCGGTCTGCCACGGCGCCACCGCGGTTGCGGGCGCGCTCAACCCCGACCTGCGTCACTCGGTCGCGCTGGGCAATCCCAAGCTGTGGCAGCAAATCGTCCATGACGGCCTGCTCCAGCAGAACGGGATGGTTGCCTGGAAGGATCAGTTCAACCCCGACCAGATCGAAGCCATCCGGCTTTACGTGATCAAGCGGGCCAATGAGGACAAGGCGCTCGGCGACCACTGAGTACCTTAACCTCGAACAAGGAAAAGCAGCGGGATCGGCCTTTGCCATCCCGCTGTTTTGCTATTAGGACACCGCAAGACAGAACCGGCACATGACCGGGCAGCGGGGAACTGATGCAGCGCGATTCAAAGATGGTCGACTGGGCCAACCTGCTGCATGGCGGTGACCTGTTTGGCGAAATGGAACTCGCTGCGCGCGAAGCCAGCGGCGGCAGTGCGAAGCGCCCGCCGCTGTTCCCGGGACTGGCCCTGTGCGGCGTGGCCGCAGCAGCGGCCGCCTGGCTTTCCGGCCACTATGGCTTTCCGATCATCCTGCTCGGCCTGCTGGTCGGCCTTGCCCTCAACTTCGTTTCGCAAGACCCGCGCAGCCATGCGGGCCTCGACTTTGCCTCGCGCACCTGCCTGCGCTGGGGGATCGTCGTCCTGGGGCTGCAAGTCACTTTTGCGCAGATCGGCGCGGTTGGCGTGGCGCCCTTCGTCGCCCTGCTGGCAGTCATGACAGTGACCATGCTCGCCGGCCTGGCCGGGGCAAAGATCGCCGGCCAGTCGCGCTATGCCGGGCTGCTCTCGGGCGGGGCGACCGCGATCTGCGGGGCCAGCGCCGCGCTCGCGCTCTATGGCGTGATCGGCAAGGAACGGCTGAGCCAGGCCCAGTTCGCGCTGACCCTGGTCGGCGTTTCGCTGGCCAGTGCGCTGGCGATGACGGTCTACCCGGTCCTCGCCGCGCAATTGTCGCTCAACGATGCCCAGGCCGGGTTCCTGATCGGCGCCTCGATCCACGACGTCGCCCAGGCGATCGGCGGCGGCTATGCCTTTTCCGACGCGGCGGGCAGCCAGGCCACCATCGTCAAGCTGGCACGCGTGGCCCTGCTCGCCCCGCTGGTCGCCCTGACCCGCCTGGCCGTCGGACCGTCAAACGAAAGTGCGGAGCAACCGCTGTGGCGGCGGCTGGCGCTGCCCTGGTTCATCCTCGCCTTCCTGGGCGTGGTGACGCTCAACAGCCTGATCCCGGTACCGGCGCAAGTGGCCGAAACGGGCCTGACCGCGTCCAAGACGCTGCTGCTGCTGGCGGTGGCCGCCACGGCGATGCGCAGCCGCATGGACCTCTTGCTGGACGTGGGCTGGCGCTCGGTCACCCCGGTCGCCACGGCGACCCTGGCGAGCTTCGTCTGCGCCCTCGGCTTTGCGGTGATGCTGCTTTAGATCACGAAGTCGAGCACCGCCGGCATTGGTTTGCGGCGGCGGTTGGCGACCATCGTGTCATGCAGTTCGGCAATCTGGCTGCTGCCGGTCTTCACGAACAGGAACGGCAAGAGACCGTGGATCAGGCAAGCCATGCCGCCAAGGATCATGCGGAAACCAAACCCGCTGGCCATGACCAAGTGCTCACCATAGGTTTCGCCTACGCTTGCGGGGTGTTCGGTAAACAGCTTGGCCGGGTCCATCGGGGCAATCTCCTTGTTGCACGCATTAATGCCGCAACCAGAATGCAATTTCATCGCCGTTTTTCTGGTCATTTCGCGCAATCGATGTTAATTTATCCCAATGAAAGACGAATTGTCGCAATTGGATTCGATTGACTGGGCGATACTCGGGGTTCTTCAACACGATGCCTCGATCCCGATCCATGAAGTTGGCGACCGCGTCGGCCTGTCGAGCAATGCCTGTTGGCGCCGGATCAAGCGGCTGGAGGACAGCGGGATCATCGCACGGCGCGTGGCGCTGCTCGATCCGGTCAAACTAGGCCTCGCTACCACTGTCTTCGTCGCAATCCGCACCAACCGCCACGATCCGGCCTGGCTGGAGGCGTTCAGCAAGGGCGTGGCCGCGATCGAGGAGATCAGCGAATGCCACCGCATGGCGGGCGACGTCGATTACCTGCTCAAGATCGTGGTGCGCGACATTGCCCACTATGACCGCATCTACCGCAAGCTCATCGCCGCCGTGCCGGACATTGCCGATGTCAGTTCGAGCTTTTCAATGGAGCAGATGAAGGCGACCACCGCCCTGCCCCGTCCGGTCTGATCAGTCGCGCAGCAGCCAGCTGAATATCTCGGGCAAGCGGCGCGCCCAAGCGTTTTCCTCGTGCTCCTCGCCCGGATAGACCTTGGCCTGCCAGTCGCGGCCCTGCTTCCAGCCGGCAGCGGCGACGGCCTGGTTCAGCGCAGCCTGG
The DNA here is from genome assembly GCA_964571305.1 of uncultured Novosphingobium sp. Lineage (GTDB taxonomy): Bacteria > Pseudomonadota > Alphaproteobacteria > Sphingomonadales > Sphingomonadaceae > Novosphingobium. The sequence goes on along the minus strand of CAZNBX010000121.1, from coordinate 2,018 downwards.
TACGGCAGGTAATAGGCATCGAGCGTCGCCGTGCCGTGGTCCATCCACAGCCGCCGTCCGTCTGGCTTGCCCAGCCGCTTCACGAACCATGCCTCGTCCAGCGCCAGCCGCGCCGGGTCGGCCTTTTCGCCCTGTTGCGGCATGACCAGCGGCCAATGGGTCGAAACGCAAGCGGCGCGGCCATAGACCCGCGGCCGTTCGACAAAGGCCCAGCAGCTCATCAACCCGCCCATGCTCGAACCGGCAATCGCGGTATGGCGACGATCCGGCAGGGTGCGATAGGTTTGGTCGACCCACTGCTTGAGCGGACCGGCCAGCCAATCGAGATAGGCCTGCGATATCACCGGACCGCCAGCCAGCGCGTCCATCGTGTCGCGCAGTTCGGGACTGGCGAGGTCATAGGCAATGCGCGGCAGGTACTGGCGATAGCGGTCCTTGCCCGGGGCCCACACGCCGACGATGATGTGCGGGGCGACCATGCCGCTGGCCATGGCCGCAAGCATCGCCTTGTCCGCCGCCCAGACCTTGTTGAAATTGCTCTTGGCCGGATCGAACAGGTTGTGCCCGTCGTGCATGTACAGCACCGGATAGCGCCGCGCCGAGCTGTCATAGCCCGGCGGGAGCCAGATCGTCAGGCGCTGGTCGGGCAGGCCCGCAGCAGCCATCCGCTCAATCTCGACAAAGCGTCCGGCACCGCTGGCCGCAGTCGCCGGCGCTGTCCAGGCCAGCAGAGCCAGGACCAGCGCCGCCGCGCCAAGCCAGCGCCGGATCACTTGACCTTCCGGAACCGGATCGCCGCGCCGCCGCCCGGGGCGAGGCGCAGGGTCATTGCGTCCGCGCTGCTGACGGCGCGCTGCTCGATCACGATCGAGTGGCGCTTGTCGGTGCGATAGTCGGCATCGTCGCCATCGCGATAGATTTCCGCGACGTACTTCTTGCCCGGGGTCAGGAAGTCGAGCTTGAAGCTGACGGTGCGGGCTTCCTCGTCACCGACCGCACCCAGATACCAATCCTCGCCGCCACGCTGCTTGCGGGCAATCGTCGCATAGTCGCCGACTTCGCCGTTGAGCACGCGGGTTTCCTGCCAATCGGTCGGCACGTCGCGGATGAATTTCAGCGGGCCGGGGTACTTGGCATAGTTTTCTGGCGTATCGGCCAGCATCTGCACCGGCGAATAGATCACGACATAAAGCGCGAGCTGCTTGGCCACGGTCGACAGGATGTTGCTGTCGTCGCTGCCCTTCAGGCTTAGCACGCCGGGGGTGAAGTCCATCGGCCCTTCGAGCATGCGGGTGAAGACCAGGTTGGCTTCGTGCTCGGGCGGGTTCTTGCCCGGCCAGGCGTTGTATTCCATCCCGCGCATGCCTTCGCGCGCCACCCAGTTGGGATAGGTCCGCTGCAGGCCGGTGCCCTTGATCGGTTCGTGGCTGTCGAATGCGATCTTGTACTTCGCCGCGGCCTCGGCAACGCGGATGAAGTGGTTCGACATCCACTGGCCCTCGTGCCATTCGCGGTACTTGGTGCCATCGGGATCGACCCGCTCGATCTGCCCGGCGTCGGTGACATAGCCGGTCTTCACCACCATGTAGTTGTGATCGGCGGCGAACTTGAACGCCTTGTCGAACTGCTGGTCGTAATGGCTCGCCGCACCGCCGGTTTCGTGGTGACCGATCAGGCGGACACCCTTCTTCTTGGCGTAATCAGCCAGGGCACGGGCGTCGAAGTCCTCGGTCGGCTGGGCAAAGTCCATGTCGTTGCCGTTGCCAAACCAGTCGCCGTCCCAGCCCACGTTCCAGCCCTCGACCAGGACCTGCGGAACGCCGTTGGCGGCGGCAAAGTCGATGTAGCGCTTGACGTTGGCCGTGGTCGCGCCGTGCTTCGGCCCGCGCGCCCAGGTCCATTCGCCCTTGATCATGTTCCACCCCACCCCGGCGAACTTGCCCGGCTTGAACCAACTGACGTCACCCAGCTTGTTCGGCTCGTTGAGGTTGAGCCTCAGGTGGCTCTGGTAGATTCCC
>CAZNBX010000120.1:0-5572 GCA_964571305.1 uncultured Novosphingobium sp. | reverse complement strand
GATCTCGGTCTTGACCCCGCAACGCTCCAGGGTGCGGGCCAACACGTCAGCGCTGATCGCGGCGATCGAGATCGGCCGCCCGCGCATCGAGCCGGAATTGTCGATCAACAGGGTGACGACGGTGTCCTTGAACTCGACGTCGCGCTCGATCTTGTAGGATAGCGAGTGGCCCGGCGAGATGACCACGCGGGCCAGCCGCGCGGCATCGAGCATGCCTTCTTCCTGGTCAAAATCCCACGAGCGGTTCTGCTGCGCCATCAGGCGGCGCTGCAGGCGGTTGGCCAGCTTGGTGATGATCCCGCCGAGCCCCTTGAGCTGCGCGTCGAGATAGGCGCGCAGGCGGGTAAGCTCGTCCTCGTCGCACAGATCGCTGGCCCCGACGACCTCGTCAAAAGCCTCGGTGTAGATCTTGTAGTCGAAGCTGGCCGGAACCTCGGTCCACGGACGGTTGGGCCGGGTGGGCAGCATGCCCTCCTCGCCTTCGTCGGCTTCCTCGGCATCGGAAGAATCGTCTTCCATCTGCCGCTCGGTCTCGCTTTCGCCCTCGTCTTCGCCTTCGCTCGGCTCGGAGGCGACTTCGCTGGGGCTCTGGTCTTCGGCGGATTCGCCCTCGTCGGGCTGTTCCTCGTCCTCTTCCTGCTCCTCGCCCTCTTCGCCTTCCTCGCTTTCCTGCTCGCTCGGCGCGGCCTGGGTCAGTTCAAGGTGCTGGAGCATGTCCAGCGCAAGGTTCTGGAAGGCTTCCTGATCGTCGAGATTGCTCGCCAAAGCGTCAAAGTCGGCCCCGGCGCGTTCGCCAATCCAGCCGCGCAGCATGTCGACCCCGGCCTTCGCCGCTTCCGGCACTGGCTGGCCGGTCAGGTGTTCACGCAGCAGCAGAGCAAGGGCTGCAGGTATCGGCACTTCTTCCGGGCGGCTGGCGCGGGCGATGGGGTCGCCGCCGATCCGCACTTCGTTCGCCGCCTCCAGATTGGCGGCCATCCCGGCATATTCGCGCGAGCCGAGAGCCTCGTACCGCACCGCCTCGACCGCATCATAGGCGGCCCGCGCGGTCGGCTCCGACGGCGCGTTGCGGGCATGGAGGCTGTCGTTGTGGTGGCGAATCTTCAGCGCGAAGCTGTCAGCAAAGCCGCGTGCTTCCATCGCCTGGTCGCGCGGCAGGCTGCGCCCCGGCATCGGCAGGCGCATGTTCTTGCCGTTGATGACCGGGTTGTCGGCGGTCCAGGCGACTTCCACTTCCGGCTCATGCGCGATGGCCCGGCTGGCGCCGGTCAGCACGCTCTTGAAACGATCGAGTGGAGATTCGTCTGCCATCAGCCCACTTGCTCTGTCGTCAGATCGCCTGCCCGGTCTTGGCCCAGTCGGCCAGGCAGCCTTCGATGCCCTCGTCGGTCAGGATGATAACCGCGGGCGGCGCGGTCATCACGTCGGCGCCGATCTTGGCCGATTCCAGCACGTGGACGGGGTGGCGAACCGAGGCGACCAGAATTTCGGTGCCGAAGTTATAGTTGTCATAGATCAGGCGAATGTCGCTGATCAGGGCCATGCCATCAAAGCCATTGTCATCATGCCGGCCAACGAAGGGCGAGACGAAGGTCGCGCCGGCCTTGGCCGCAAGCAAGGCCTGGTTGGCCGAGAAGCACAGGGTGACGTTGACCATGGTGCCGTCGCTGGTCAGCGCCTTGCAGGTCTTCAGCCCGTCGATGGTCAGCGGCACCTTGATGCAGACGTTGTCGGCAATCTTGCGCAGCACTTCAGCCTCGCGCATCATGCCTTCGTGGTCGAGCGCGACAACTTCAGCGCTGACCGGACCATCAACGATCCCGCAGATTTCCTTGGTCACTTCCATGAAATCGCGGCCCGACTTCATGATCAGCGAGGGATTGGTGGTTACGCCATCGAGCAGGCCGGTGGCTGCCAGGTCCTTGATGTCGTCGATTTCAGCGGTGTCGGCGAAGAACTTCACGGTATCGGCTCCCGATGCGAGTCAGGAGCCGCTAGTGGCACGGATCGGACCTTGCTCCAAGCCCCCAGCCGGTTTCCCGACAGCTATCGCAGTCCGGCGCGTTACAAAACCTTGAATAGGCCGATCAGCAGCGGGTCGCTCGTGGTTTGCGGGTTGGCGCGGATGGCGGTTTCCTCGGCGCCGATCTGGTACCAGATCGAATTGTCCGCCCGGATCGCCACGGCCTGGGCAACGCTGGGCAGGTCCACGCCGGAAAGCGCCCGTATCGCTTGACCAAGAACCGGGTCAGTCCCGATCCGCAAGGCGTCCGCCAGGCCGGGGATCATCGCGTTGATCAGGGCCGGACCCATGCGGCTGCGCAAGAACGTGGAAGCTGCCGTCGGACCGCCACGAACGATCCCGACCGCGTCGCTGATCGAAGTACTCCGCACCGCATCGTAAACGACAGGAGCTGCCCGCTCTGCGCCCTTTTCAGCCATAATGTTCAGTTGGCGCTGCAACTGGGTGCGGAACAAGGTGGAGGTCAGCAGGCTGCGGATGCCCGAGCCGCCAGTGAACAGTTCCGGCAAGTCGAAGCGAGCGACTTCGCTGTCCCAAAATCCACCGGGTGCGGTCAGCCGGGCAAAGGCGCGCTGGGAGGAGATGGTCAGCAAGCGCTGGATCGCTTCGACCATCGAGAATGCGCCGGTTCCGGCACAGCCCGGCAGCAACATTGCGCCGCTGGCCAAGCCGCCAGCTATAAAGCCACGCCGCGCGATCATACTGCACTTTATCCCGTCCATGTCCCCTGCTCCTTGCTACGGGGGGCTGTCGCCCGCCGCCGAATATGGCCATAGAAGCGCCGGAATGACCCGCGTCCGACTCCTTGTCTTCAACCCGGCCCTGCCCGTGCTGGACTACCGGCTCCCCCAGGGGATGACGGCAGATTTCGGCCAGTTGGTGATCGCTCCGCTGGGGCCGCGCCAGGTGCTGGGTATCGTCTGGGAACCGGAACGGCTGGGCGGAGACGAGGTTCCCGCCAGCAAGCTGCGCGCGATCCTTGAAGTGCTGCCGGTTCCGCCGCTTAGTGCGCCGCTGCGCCGCCTGATCGAATGGTGCGCGGACTATTACGTCGCCCCGATCAATGCCGTGGCGCGCATGGCGCTGGGATCGATGGCCGCTCTACGCGGCGGCGGCACGACGACCGAGTACCGCCTCTCCGGCGTCGAACCCAAGCGGCTGACCCCGCAGCGCGCGGCGGCGATGGACGCGCTCCACGGCGAACAGGCGAGCATCCGCGAACTGGCCGAATATGCCGGGGTGTCCGACGGCGTCCTGCGCGGCATGGTCGGCGCGGGGATCCTTGAACCGGTCACGGTCGACCTCGACCGCCCCTACCCCCGCGCCCGGCCCGATCACGCCGAGCCGGAACTGTCCGAGGCGCAACAGGCCGCCGCTGACCACTTCGTCGCCGCTGTCCGCGCCCACCAGTTCAAGCCTTTCCTGCTCGACGGGGTGACCGGATCGGGCAAGACCGAATGCTATTTCGAAGCCGTGGCCGAGGCGATCCGCGAGAACCGCCAGGTTCTGGTCCTGCTGCCGGAAATCGCGCTGACGGAAAACTTCCTGCGGCGGTTCGAAGCGCGTTTCGGCGTCCCGCCGATCCTGTGGCACTCCAACCTCAAACAGAGCGAACGCCGCCGGGCGTGGCGCGCGATTGTTTCGGGCGATGCGCAAGTCGTGGTCGGCGCGCGTTCGGCCCTGTTCATGCCCTATCGCCAGCTAGGCCTGATCGTGGTCGACGAAGCCCACGAAGTCTCGTTCAAGCAGGACGACGGGGTGCGCTATAATGCGCGCGACGTTGCGGTGATCCGTGCGCGGTTCGAAGCGATTCCGGTGATCCTGGCCAGCGCCACGCCGGCGCTGGAATCGCTGCAACTTGCCGAAGCAGGCGTCTATACCAAGATCGACCTGCCCAATCGCTTTGGCGGGGCAAGCCTGCCCACCGTGTCCATTGTCGACCTGCGCAAGGAAGCCCCGGAACGCGGGCGCTGGCTTGCCCCGCGGCTGGTCGAGGAAATGCGCGAGCGACTGGCGCGCGGCGAGCAGAGCCTGCTGTTCCTCAACCGCCGCGGCTATGCCCCGCTGACGCTGTGCCGCCATTGCGGCTATCGCTTCCAGTGCCCCAATTGCAGCGCCTGGCTGGTCGAGCACCGCCTCTCCCGCCGTCTGGCCTGCCACCACTGCGGCCACGAAGTGCCGCCGCCCGAGGCTTGCCCCGAATGCCAGACGCCGGATTGCCTGGTCGCTTGCGGACCGGGGGTGGAGCGGATCGCCGACGAAGTGGCAGAGGTTCTGCCCGATGCACGCGTGGCCGTGGTGACTTCGGACACGCTCAATAGCCCGGAAAAGATCAGCGAATTCGTCGCAGCGGCAGAGGAGAAGCTGATCGACGTGATCGTCGGCACCCAGATCGTCACCAAGGGCTATCACTTCCCCGAACTGACGCTGGTCGGCGTGGTCGATGCCGACCTTGGCCTGGAAGGCGGCGACTTGCGTGCGGCGGAGCGGACCTATCAGCAGGTCGCCCAAGTCGCGGGCCGTGCCGGGCGCGGGGAAAAGCCGGGCGAAGTCCTGATCCAGACCCGCCATCCCGAAGCCGCCGTCATTGCCGCCCTGGCCGCAGGTGACCGCGACGCCTTTTACGACGCCGAAGCTGAGGCGCGGAAAGAAGCCTGTGCCCCGCCCTTCGGCCGCTGGGCGGCGATCATCGTGTCGAGCGAAGACGAAGCCGAGGCTCGCGATGCCGCGCGCAAGATCGGCGGCACCCGGCCCGACCTGCCCGACGTCATGGTGCTCGGCCCGGCCCCGGCGCCACTATCCCTGCTGCGCGGGCGCTATCGCTATCGCCTGCTGATCAATGCGCGTCGTTCGGCCAAATTGCAGGACGTGATCCGCGCCTGGCTGGACCCGCTGCAATTCCCGCAAGGCGCGCGGGTCAGCGTTGATATCGACCCCTACTCCTTCGTTTAGGCAGGCAAGAGTGCCGCTGCTTCGAGCAGACGGTTGCCATGGTTCCGTTCTTCCCCGCCATTGAGAAGGAACAGCCGCGCGGCTTCGGCATTGGCGGTGTTGTCGGCCCAGACCTCGTAGAGCTTCTCGCCGCCGAATTCGCCCTGCGCCAGCTTCTCCAATCCGGCCTTGGTCATTTCCCCCAGTGGGAAGGCACCATCGGCCAGATAGGGATTGTCCTCCGGCAGCGGCGCATGGAAGTCCTCCCCGCTCACAGCCTTGATCGCCAGCATCGCGCGCTGGGCGTGGAGCATCTCCTCGCGCCCATTCTGTTGCAACAGCTCCTTGACCCGCGGATCGTCGCTGAGTTCGGCAGTCTTGTAATAGAGCGCCATGGCCGCCGCTTCGGTCAGGACCATCACCTTCATGTCCAGCACGTCTGGCGCAGTGACTTTGCCGATATGCGCAAACGCCTCACCAAGGGTCGCGGGGGCTCCGGCGGGCAGGTTCATAATCGGCATGGCAAGTCTCCCTGTTATTCTTTCTTGTCGCGCTCACGATCCAGCAGCGCGCGCTTGATGTCCAGCCCATGGGCATAGCCGCCCAGCCCGCCGCCGG
>CAZNBX010000119.1:5396-5617 GCA_964571305.1 uncultured Novosphingobium sp. | reverse complement strand
ATATATTCCTCGCCGTTGAAGATTTTGCTCTCCTTGCCCTCGGCCACCAGGGTGCCGACCCCGGTCTTGGTGTAGAAGCCCGGAATGCCGGCCCCGCCAGCGCGCATCCGCTCGGCCAGGGTGCCCTGGGGGCAGAACTCGACTTCCAGCTCGCCCGAGAGGTACTGGCGCTCGAACTCCTTGTTCTCGCCGACATAGCTGGCGATCATCTTCTTGACCTG
>CAZNBX010000119.1:1080-5386 GCA_964571305.1 uncultured Novosphingobium sp. | reverse complement strand
ATCAGGTCTTTCACGCCCGAATCGCGCACCGCATCGAGCAGACGTTCGGGAATTCCGCAGAGGCCAAAGCCGCCGCAAGCGATAAGCAGGCCGTCCTTAAGCAGCCCATCAAGGGCGCTGGCGGCATCGGGGTAGATTTTCTGGGCCATGGTTCCTCCCACTGGGTGGAGAAGAGCTAGCGCGGATCACTTATCCCGACTAATGATTGTTTCTTTGCTGATCCGATAAACAATTCTTATGCGTAAGCTGGCAATCTATCATCTCGAAACCCTGCTGTGGATCGCGCGGCTGGGAACCTTCCGCGCCGCGGCGGAGCGGCTGAACACTACCCAGCCCGCCATTTCCGCGCGTGTGCGTGAAATCGAAAGCCAGTTGGGCGTCGAGATATTCCGCCGTGAAGGGCGCGGCGTGGTCCTGACCGCGCGGGGGCGGCAACTGGTCCAGGATTGCGAGCCATTGCTGGCCGGGTTCGAGCGCGCGTTGATGCAGGCGGGCGATTACTCCGGCGCGACCGGGGTGGTGCGGCTGGGCGCAGGCGAAATCGCCGCCGCCAGCGTCCTGCCGCAGTTCGTTGGCGACGTGGCGCGGGAATTGCCCGGCGTGACGCTGGAGATTGAGCTCGACCTGACCGCACGCATGTTGCAGCAGCTTCTTTCCGGCACGAGGGACATGGTGTTCCTGGCCGGACCTGTCGCCAGTCCGGGTGTTCAGACCCAGCCCATCGGTGCCGTTTCGCTGCGTTGGCTAGCATCGCCCGCCGTAGCCGTGGAGGGTGGTCTTGCGCAGCCGCAGCCGCTCTGGTCGGTGGGTGCCCATTCCCCGATCCACCGCGTCTTGCAGGACGCTGTCGCAGGCGGTCTGCCTTGTCGCTCGGTAAACATCTGCAACAATGTCCAGACCATGATCGCACTGGTCGCGGCCGGGGCAGGCGTGGGCCTGTTTCCCGATACGATGGTGCGCGAAACGGTGATGGAAGGGCGCCTGGTGGAGGTCCTGCCGCCCCCAGCGCAGTTCATCCAGTTCGAGGCGGCGATCCGCGCCGGAGAGCAGGACCCCTTGATCCTCGAACTCTACCGCCGCGCCGGAGCCCTGCGGATCAGTTGATCAGGCCAACGTGAGTTCCAGCACTGCCGAGAGGTCGGCCATGGCCTGTTCACCGCTGGTCACCTTGATCGCATGCATGCCCAGCTGCGCCGCTGGCTTGCAGTTGATCCCCAGGTCATCAAGGTAGATGCACTGCGCCGGTTCCAATCCGAGATGCTCGCACATCATCAGGTAGATGCGCGGGTCCGGCTTGCGCACCCCGGCCTTTGAACTTTCGATCACGTGCTCAAAGCGGGCGAAGACCTGTTCATAGGCATCGCGCTTGTCGCCGCTGCGCGCCATGCCCGCGCCATGTCCGGCGGGTACGTTGTTGGTGATGCAGGCCAGGCGGTATCCGGCTTCGGCCAGGGTATCGAGCGCACTGACCATCGCCGGGCGGATCGAGCCGGACAGGACCGCCAGCACCGATGCGCCGTCGAGTGCGTGGCCCAGGGCTTCCGCCTCTGCCGCAAACAGGGCGTCAAAGCGGGCGGCATCGATCTCCGCACGTTCGAACAGGGCCCAGGCATTGCTGTCCGGGTTGGTGGCATTGACAGTGCGGATAAAGTTTTCCGGCAGGCCGCGTTCTGCTTCGAGGCGGTTGAAAGCTTCGAATGGGGAAGCGGTAATGACGCCGCCGAAGTCGAAGATGACTGCCTTGAAATTCGCTTGCGCCATGTAAATTCTCCCCGGGTATCGCGGCGAAGTGGCCTATCGCTGCAAAGAGCGCAAGTGGCGTTCCCATTTGATGCAGGTCATGTTTCGTGCTGCAAGAGTGCTCTAGGGGTTTACCACCAATGGGAGAAGACTCATGCGCTCTATCCTCGTTCAAGGTGGCCGCGACCAAGCCATGACCGGGCGGCTCGATACCGCACTTGATCTGGCCCGTGCGCACGAAGGCCACGTCACCATTGCCATCGACACGCCGATCGACCGGTTCGTTACGGTCGATCCCTATGGTGGCACCTATGTCGCGCGCGAGGCGCTCGATTCGGCGCTTGCTGCTGACGATGCCTTGGCTGAGGCATTTGCCGGGCGGCTTGAGGCCGACGATGTCCCGTTTGACGTGGTCCAGTTTGAAACCCAGCCGCTTGAAGCCATGCTCGTGGCGGCGCGGCTTGCCGATCTGGCGATCGTTTCGCGCACCTTTGGCTATGCTGGTGATCTGGCGGTTGAAGCCAAGTGCCCGGTGCTGGTGGTTCCGTCTGACAAGCGGATCGCATTTCCGCTAAAGACCGCCTGCATTGCCTGGGATGGCAGTGAAGAGGCGGCGGCTGCGCTGCGCGGTTGCACCCGCCTGCTCTGGGGATGCAGCGAAGTCCATGTATTGACCGTTCTGTCGGACAAGCCGCAGGGCTTTCCGCCGACCGATGCGCTGCGTTATCTCTCGCGCCACGACATCAAGGCCGAATTGCACGAACTGACCAAGACCGGTTCGACCGAGGAAACCCTGGCCGGTGCCGTCTCCCGCCTTGGAGGGGAACTTCTTGTGCTGGGTGCGTTCGGCCATAGCCGGCTGCGTGAATTCATGTTTGGCGGGGTTTCGCGCTATTTCCTTGAGAATGAAAACGGCCCTGCGTTGCTCATGGCGCATTGATCCAACCCCTGCATTGCGATGAATTCTGATGCCGCAGCGCCATTGTGCGCTGCGGCATTTGTTTTGCATTGGTATTCACCAAGGGGCAGGTCAGGTTTCCTCGAATGCGAAAAAATGCCGATTTTCTTTGGATTTTCACAGTTAACGCAACCACTGTTGCATATTTTGCAACAAGAAATGAGCTTTTCGCACTTGCACAAAAAGGCCCTTTCCCCCATTTGGAGCCTGCCTTTCAGGCATCCTCTCCCAAAACTTCCCAAGGCCGGGTCGGAAACGACCCGGCTTTTTTTTGTGTGCGTTCCGGGGCCCGCCCTGCTTCCGAAAATGCTGAATGTCGCGGCCCCTTTGAAAATCCCGCAACCAGTTCCTAGCTGTAAAGTTCATAGCAGGATGGGACTTTCATGGCCGACAATCCAACCACTCCCTCGGTAAGGCTGCAGGTTGCTGCGGCGCGACAGGAAGAAAGCGGCAACGGCTTCGCCCGCTTGCCTCGCTCTGCGCTGTCCGCCCTGGGCGTGACCGAAGGCGACGTGATCGAGATCGAGGGCAAGCGCTCGACGACCGCGCGCGTCATGGCCGCCTATGCCGAGGACGAAGGGCTGGAAGTGATCCGCCTTGACGGCCTGCAGCGTGGCAATGCCGAAGCCGGGTCGGGGGATCATGTCGAAGTGCGCAAGGCGGAAAGCCGCCCGGCGCAGCGCGTCGTCTTTGCCCCGGCGCAAAAGGAAATGCGCCTGCAGGGGCCGGGCCAGGCGCTCAAGCGCAACTTCTTTGGCCGTGCACTGGTCGCAGGCGACATCGTCGCCACCGCTGGTCAGCAGCAGGTCCGCGACATGCCCCCGGAAGTCGCCCGGATGTTCAATGTCCCGGCCTTTGCCCTCACCCAGATTCGCCTGACCGTGGTCTCGACCCTGCCCAAGGGGATCGTCCACATCGACGAAAACACCGAAGTCGAATTGCGCGAGGAATATGAAGAAGCCCGCGCCGGGCGCGGCGACGTCAACTACGATGACGTCGGCGGCATGGGCGATACCATCCGTCAGCTGCGCGAGATGGTGGAACTGCCGCTGCGCTATCCGGAACTGTTCACCCGCCTCGGCGTCGATCCGCCCAAGGGCGTGCTGCTGCATGGCCCGCCAGGAACCGGCAAGACCCGTCTGGCCCGCGCCGTGGCGAACGAAAGCGACGCCAGCTTCTTCGCGATCAACGGCCCGGAAATCATGGGTTCCGCCTATGGTGAGAGCGAGAAGCGCCTGCGCGACGTGTTCGAGGAGGCGGCCAAGGCCGCGCCTTCGATCGTTTTCATCGACGAGATCGATTCGATTGCGCCGAAGCGCTCCGGTTCGCCGGGCGAGGCGGAGAAGCGGCTGGTCGCACAGCTGCTGACCCTGATGGATGGCCTCCACACCGGGTCCAACATTGTCGTGATCGCCGCGACCAACCGGCCCGACGCCTTGGACGAAGCACTGCGCCGTCCGGGACGGTTCGACCGGGAAATCGTGATCGGTGTACCGGACGAGAGCGGTCGGCGGGAAATCCTCGGCATCCACCCCCGCGGAATGCCGCTGGCCGAGGGCGTCGAACTGGACGAACTGGCCCGCACGACGCACGGTTTCGTCGGGGCAG
>CAZNBX010000119.1:0-1070 GCA_964571305.1 uncultured Novosphingobium sp. | reverse complement strand
CGGGGCAGACATTGCCGCCCTGGCCCGCGAGGCGGCGATGGACGCGGTGCGGCGGATCATGCCGCAGCTTGACCTCGCCGCCCAGACGATCCCGGCTGACGTGCTCGAGAACCTGAACGTCACCCGCGAAGACTTTCTCTCGGCGCTCAAGCGCGTCCAGCCTTCGGCCATGCGCGAAGTGATGGTTGAGGTGCCGCAGATCGGCTGGGCTGATATCGGCGGTGCGGACGAGGCCCAGGAAAAGCTGAAGGAGGGGATCGAGCTGCCGCTCAAGAACCCCGATGCTTTCCGCCGTCTTGGCATTCGCCCGGCGCAGGGCTTCCTGCTCTATGGTCCTCCGGGCACTGGCAAGACGCTGCTGGCCAAGGCCGTGGCCAAGGAGAGCGAGGCGAACTTCATTTCGATCAAGTCGTCCGACCTGCTCTCGAAATGGTATGGCGAAAGCGAGCAGCAGATCAGCCGGCTGTTTGCCCGCGCCCGCCAGGTCGCGCCTTGCGTGGTGTTCATCGACGAGATCGACAGCCTGGTTCCGGCGCGCGGCAGCGGGGCGAACGAACCGCAGGTCACCGCGCGGGTGGTCAACACCATGCTGGCTGAAATGGACGGCATGGAGGAGCCCTCGTCGGTGGTCGTGATCGGCGCCACCAACCGGCCCGGGCTGGTCGATCCGGCGCTGCTGCGGCCGGGCCGGCTGGACGAGCTGGTCTATGTTGGTACGCCCGATGCGGCAGGGCGCGAGCACATCCTGAAAATCCACACCCGCGCCATGCCGCTGGCCGATGACGTCGATCTGGCAGCCATCGCCGCCGAGGCCGAGCGGTTCACCGGGGCCGACCTCGAAGACGTCACCCGCCGCGCCGGGATGAATGCGATCCGCTCGCGCGGGGCCGAGGTCAGCGTGGTGACGGGCGAGGATTTCCCGCTGCGCCGGAGCGAACACCACCCGCTGCGCCGGGCGGCTTTCTGCCTTGCGGATCAGCACATGGTCGCCCGAACCCGCTTCGGCGTTGCCGCGCTGCAGGCCATCGAGCCGGATCACTTCCAGCCCCTCATCCTCGGGATAGGCCGCC
>CAZNBX010000118.1:5148-5654 GCA_964571305.1 uncultured Novosphingobium sp. | reverse complement strand
ACTTTTCCGCCGGGGGCAGGGTGTTTTCGACCGGAGCATTGGTATCGACCAGGTCATTCAGGTCCATGAACACCGCGCCGGGAATGTGTCCGGCTTCATATTCGGCCAAGGCATCGCGCCCGGTCCCGGGCAGATGCTTGGTGCAGTCGACAATGCGCAGGTCGCTCGCGCCCATTTCGTTGGCGAGCCAATCCGTCGAAACCAGACTTTCCACTGTGTTTTCCTCCTGAGAGACCGTCCTCCACGGCCAATCGCACCGACCCCTCTTCGCTGCAATTGCGAAGAGACTAGACCCGGAGGCGCCCTGCTGTCGAGGGGGAGATTGGCTTATTTTACCGCCCGCTGCCCGACCCGCGACATCGCCATCCAGGACTGGGTCAAGCTGGCGGTCACCCGCGCCCGCCTCTCCGGCACCCCGGCGGTGTTCGGGCTCGACCCGCAGCGCGCCCACGACGTGCAGATGAAGGCCAAGGTCGAGACCTTCAAGACGGAGAACGACAAGCTCC
>CAZNBX010000118.1:0-5138 GCA_964571305.1 uncultured Novosphingobium sp. | reverse complement strand
CGACCTGTCGAAGATCAACGTCGACCCCCGCAAGCGGGCCAAGGTCGAGGCGAAACGGCTTTAGCGCCGCGCCCGCAGTCTCCGGTAATTCGCCAACGACCCACGTCTGCGCCTGCACCAAAGAAGCGCCGGACGGTGTACTCGCCTCGACCCGCAACCGTGCGAGCGGCACGAAATAGGCGGCGTTCCCGGCCCGAATGGGGGTAACGGAGGTCAGTGGCAGCATGAAGACTCCGCTGAGCTTCGCACTTTCTCCCGGGGCAAGGGTTACGAGATTGTGGCGCGGTTCCATCCGCTGGTTGTCGTTCGCGATCTGCGCTTCAGGCGGCAGCGAGGCATGAGCAGAGATCATGTCGCCCTCGACCGCCAGCGCGGACAGAGGCTCGCTACCGTGGTTGGTCAGCGTCAGGACATAGTTGAGCGAAGTCGCCATCAGCGAAGCGTTCATGTGCCGCACTTGCAGCGCAATGCCCAAGCCTTCGGGGAGCTGGGCGACGACCTGCGGTTGCGGCTGCGGGGGCGGGGGCGGCGGGGCGGGGCTTGTCGGCTCAGGTTCGGGCGCGGACGCGGTCGGCTTGGGCTGAACCACCGGGCGTTCGAAGTGAACGACTGGAGCCGCAGTTTCCTTGCGGCGGCGCCACCGGAGCCTGGCGAAGAGGAGCGCCAGCAGCCCGGTCGCTCCGGCGAGCCATGGCCAGTACCAGCCCGCATTCTCGGGGTCGCGCAAGGTGGTCGGCGCAGCCGGAGGCGGAGCGGCGGTGGTCGACAAGGGATTGGGAAACGGCGCGGCCGAAGGGAGCGCAGTTGCGGGCGGTGTCGCGCCAGTGGTCGATACGGTTGTGGTGGGTGATGCTGTCGACATTGCTTGCCGGGCCGGCGTGCCGCGTGCTGGCTCGCTGCGTGTTGCCGCGGGAGTGGGACTTGCCGCCGGGCTCGGCGTGGTGACAGGAGTGGGCGCATTGGTCTCGGTCGGACTCGGTACCGTCGTCGTCACCACGGGATTGTCGCGGGCAACCGGTCCCTGTGAACCCGGAGGGGCTGGACGCACCGTCGCGCCGGGGAGTCGCCAGTCATTGGCGGACTGGGCAGCAACCGCAGCCGGGACAAGCGCCAGCGCCATGGCGCCCGCGCTGGTCGAGCGGCTCGCGATTCCTTGCATCTTGGATCCTGTCATTGCGAAGTGGGGCCGGGCTTTGGTTCCGAGCACTGAATGGCCGGTGAACCCGGCTTCCCCAAAGGCCGACTTGTGCAATCGCGGCGATGAAGGCATGGCGCGAAACATGTCAGACACACCCCAACCCCTGCACCTGGGCCAGCAGAGCGCGCTTCCGCCGTCACCAGAAGCGGCAGTGCTGGACTATGTTCCTAACCCACGTAAGGGCTCGTTGTTCCTGGTCCGCTTTGCCGCGCCGGAATTTACCTCGCTGTGCCCGGTGACCGGCCAGCCCGACTTTGCCCACCTGGTGATCGACTATGCCCCGGGCGAGACCATCGTCGAATCGAAGAGCCTCAAGCTGTTCCTCGGCAGCTTTCGCAACCATGCCGGTTTCCACGAAGACGTGACGGTCGGCATTGGCCAGCGGCTGTTTACCGAGATGAAGCCCAAGTGGCTCCGTATCGGTGGCTACTGGTACCCGCGCGGCGGGATCCCGATCGACGTGTTCTGGCAGAGCGGCACGCCGCCCGAAGGGCTGTGGGTGCCGGACCAAGGCGTCGCGGGTTATCGCGGGCGGGGCTGACCAGTAATCCGTCCGAAGGAGTGGAAGGCCTCTGCGACCTTCCGCTTCCCCAGATAATCAGCGCGTACCCAAGCCTCGCGCGATGATGCCGCGGAGGATTTCGCGAGTGCCGCCGCGCAGGCTCCAGCTTGGAGCGTTGTGCACGATATTGGCGAGCACGCCAGCATAGGCCTTCGCGGTGCGCGGATCGGGTTCGGCATCGACCAGCTGGCGGGCGAAATCGGGCAGGGTCTGTTCCCATACCGCGCCGACGTCCTTGACGATCGAGGCCTGCAGCCCAGCGTCCTGCTTGTTCTGCAACATTGCGGCGACCGAGCGGGACAGACGGCGCAGCACGGCCAGTTGCGCGGTCAGGCGGCCGATGGTCGCCAGCGCAGCGTCGTCCTCGCGGCCCTTCAGCATTTCGATCAGCTGGTACATCAGCTCGATCGAGGAGAGGAAGCGTTCCGGGCCGGAGCGTTCGAAGGCCAGTTCGCTCATCACCTGGTTCCAGCCATCGCCTTCACGGCCGAGCAGGTTCTTCGCCGGAACGATCGCATCCTCGAAATGCATTTCGTTGAAGTGATGCTGACCGGCGAGGTCGATGATCGGGCGGATGGTAAGGCCCGGAGTTTCCTTCAGGTTGACCAGCAGCTGGCTGGTACCCTGGTGGCGATCGGCCGGGGTGCCGCTTGTGCGGCAGAATAGGATCACATAGTCCGCTTCGTGCGCGAAGCTGGTCCAGACCTTGGTGCCAGTAACACGGTAGACATCGCCGTCGCGCACCGCCTTGGTCCGGGTCGCGGCAAGGTCGGAGCCGGAATCCGGCTCGCTCATCCCGATGCCGAAGGCCAGTTCGCCAGCCGCGATGCGCGGGAGGATGGTTTCCTTCTGCTCGTCGGTGCCGAATTTCAGGATCGACGGCCCGGACTGCCGATCGGCAATCCAGTGCGCGCCAACCGGAGCACCATAGGCCAGCGATTCCTCAACCACGACGGCCCGTTCAAACGCGCTGCGCTCATGGCCGCCGTACTGCTTCGGCCAGGTCATACCGAGATAGCCGGCCTTGCCCATTTCGAGGCTGAACGCGCGGTCGAAACCGTACCAGTTGTCGCTGCGCTGACGCGGCGTGCGGTGGCCCAGATGCTGGTCGAGGAAGGCCCGGAACTCGCTGCGCAGTGCCAGGACTTCAGCCGTATCGGCGGGCGGGGCGGGGAAGGGTATCGCGCTCATAGTTCGGTCACCATCGGCCAATAGCCATTGCCGCCAGCCTGCACCGCGGCCTGGCCCAGCAGTTTTGCCCAGAACACCTGGCCGCCGAATTCATCGCGCCAGGTCCACAGCGAGGTGGTGTAGAGATGCAGCGCGTGCTCCCGGGTAAAGCCGATTGCACCGTGCATCTGCGTGGCGATCCCGGCCCCGTTGCCAGCCGCTTCGCGGGCGCGGAGCGAGCCGGCCGCAACCCCCAGCACTTCGCCGCGCGCCAGGGCTTCGCCAGCGAGATCGGCCGCTGCCGTGGCGCAGGCCAGTTCGCCGGCCAGCTTGGCCAGCTCGTGCTGCACCACCTGGTTTTTTTGCAGGGGCTTGCCGAATTGCACGCGGGTGGCGGTATGGGTCAGCGTCATGTCCAGCGCGGCTTCGAGCGCACCGGCGATCTGGTAGGCGCGCAGCGTTGCACCTTCGGCCAGCGGGCAGTGCGGTAGTGGCGCCTGGGCATCGACTTCCCACGCAATCTCCAGCGCGGGGCGCGGGTGGAAGTTCAGGGCAGAGCCTTGCTCGGCAATGGTCCAGCCCGAACGGGGGACGCGGTAGAGCACATCACCGACGGCGAGGGCGAGGCAATCGAGATGTTCGCCCCAGGCAACGCGTTCGACCCGGCCCTTGAGCACGCCGTTTTCAACGCTCAGGTGATCGGCACGGGCAAGCCCGGCGGCACCTTCGGCCAAGGGCAGACCGGCCTGGGCGAGCAAGCGGTTGGCGCCCATCGTTTCGGCCACCGGCAGCGGCACGGCCAGCTTGCCAAGCAGGCGCAGGGCCTCGCCCTGTTCCGCGGCAGAGAGGCCAAAGCCGCCCTGGTCTTCGGTGAGGAGCGCGAGCGGCAGGCCCATTTCGGCCACTTCCGCCCACAAGGAATCGAGCCATTGACCGCTTCGTGCCTGTCCTTGCGCCGCATCGTCGAGCGAACGCTCGAACAGGCGCTGGATCATCTCTGCAAGCATTTCGGTGGCTCGCTCCCTGAATTATGGTGCCGGCTGCAGGGATCGAACCCGCGACCCCCTGATTACAAATCAGGTGCTCTACCAACTGAGCTAAGCCGGCAACGTGGTCTTTTGTGCAGGCGTCCTTAGAACTATCGGGCGCCGAAGGTCCACCCCTCTGTGCGTGCAATTTCATCCGTCAGGCCTGCGGGATGCCAAAGAGCCGCGTCCTGCGCCGCATTTCGGAGCCAGGCGGCGGTGATCAGGGCATCGCTGGCATGGTCGGAGATCGGACCTTTACCTTCGACCGGATCGCAGCCCAGGCGGGTCAGGGCGTCGTTCAGCTCGCCAAAGTCCCGAATCTTTGACTTGGCCGCGCTGCGACCTGCCGCCATCGCGGCGATGGTGGTGTAGATTTCGACGACCAGCGAACCACACGGCAGCAAGGGATCTATTGGCCAGACCGGTATCCGGCTTTGCAGCCGGTGGAGCAGGCGCATTCCGCTCAGGCTCGATTTGCCGACCTGTGCCGCGCCGACGAGGTTGAAGTTCGAATAGGGCTTGCAGCCCATCGCCTCCTGCGCGCGCTCGGTAACCCTAAAGCGGCCGCGTCCGCCGCCGAACAGGTCGCCCTCCCGCCCGCCGTGCCGGCGAAAATGGCGCGCAGCCTCGAGATGGTCGACAAAGCTGCTGACCGAAAGATGCGGGTCATCGGCACAAAGCAGGTCGACCAAGGCCCACAGCGCCTTTGCATCGGCGGGGCTCTCGGCCCATCCGGGAAAGAAGGCACCGCGATCCGCATGGGCCAGGCTGATCCCCAGATCGAAGCCGACCAGCGTGTCCGGCGGAAGGTCATGCAGCAGCCATTCAAGCACTTCGCTGCGCGACCAGCGATGCCCGGGGTGAACCAGCGCGGGAGAAGTCTGTCCTTCCTCAAGCACGGCCACCGCAATACCGCGATGGCGTTCGCCCGCGGCACCGGACCAGTCGACCGCGGCAAAGTTGCGGAAATGGCTTGGCGTCACTCTCCGCGCCGTTCCTGCCGCTTCTTGTCCCACCATTCGAGCCGCTTCAGCACTTCGCGCTCAAACCCGCGCTCAACCGGGCGGTAGTATTGCTGCGGCTCCATCTCTTCGGGCCAGTAGTTGGCGCCGGAAAAGCCGTCCTCCGCCTCGTGGTCGTAGGCGTAGTCCTTGCCATAGCCGATATCCTTCATCAGCTT
>CAZNBX010000117.1:0-5743 GCA_964571305.1 uncultured Novosphingobium sp. | reverse complement strand
CCGTCCGCGCCAGCTCTACACTGGTCCGACGGCACGCGATTACGTCTCGATCGACAAGCGCTAAGCGTAAAGATCATACGAAAAGGCCCGGCACTCACCAGAGCGCCGGGCCTTTTTCTTTGTTTGCGGAAATCAGGCTGTTGGATTGGCGGGCAGATCGAGGATGAAACGCGCACCTTGTCCCGGCGCGCTATCCACGCTCAATTCACCGCCCATCGCTCGCGCCAGGCGCCGCGAGATGTAGAGACCGAGCCCGGTGCCGCCATCCTCGCTGCTGCGCCCAAGCCGCTCGAACTTGTTGAACACCTTCGCCTGCTGCTCATGCGACATCCCCGGACCCTGATCCGCCACAATGACCCGCGCCATGTCGTCAGCTTCCTCCAGACGGATCCAGATGTGCGAGCCATCTGGTGAATACCGGATCGCATTCCCGACGAGATTGAGGAGTATCTGCAACACCCGGCGAAACTCCGCGAATGCAGGCAGGCTCTCGCCCTGCCGTGGAGGATCGATCGAAATGCCCTTTTCCTGCGCACGCCCCGCCAGGATACCCGCAGTCCGCTGCGCCGCTGTGGCCAGATCGATCCGCTCGGACTTTGTGCTGAAATCCTCTGCCTCGACCGCTTCGAGATCCGAAAGATCCTCGACCAGAGCGAGGAGATGTTGCCCGGCCGCTGCAATGTCGGCAGCATACTGGCTGTATTCATCAGCCAGGGGGCCAGCCATTCGATTGCGAATGGTTTCGGCATTGGCGATGATCCGGGCCACTGGCTGACGTAATACCGGAGCGATGTCGCGCCCGATCAGCGCAGGTTGACTGCCGGTAGTGCCTTGTCCCGCAAGCAATGGGGCCAGCGGCACATCAGCTGTCAGGCACAGCTCGAACCCGGTTGGGTCGTTGCCGGGCATCTGGCGGGGAAGCAGGCTCGCCCGCCACTTCCGACGCGACCCCGGTACCGTCAGAAACGCGCCATCCAGCAAGCGCCAGTGCATCGGCTGCTGGTGGCTCGCCCCATCGATTTCGACAAAATCCGTCCACGGCCTGCCCCGACCCGCGCGCATTTCAGCCAACAGGACTGACAGGTCGTGCGCGTCACTTTCAACCGAAAGCAGACATTGGCGGTGATCGAGGTTCGCCACCAATTCTGCTAGGGTTCGGTCGATTGCCGCCCGGTGCTCGGCAATCAGCCTTGGGTCTTCAGGAGGAAGCGGAGCGGACTGCCATGAGGCAAAGCGCATCGACGTTCCGCCATCGGCATCAGGTTCGATTTCAACCCAAGCGGTAATCGCTTCGCGGCCATTGCAGGCCCGCATGGTCCGGCCGAGCTTCAAGCCGTAAAGCCGTGCCTTGCGCTCCAGCTCGCGCAGGGCGGGAATGGCGATGATCCCCGGAACGTCGCCGCCGCATTCCGTCTGAAGCTCGGACAGCCGGTCGCTGGCGGAAACCAGATGTCCGATCTCGTCACTGCGCCCCAGCGCCACGGTTGCCAAGGATCCGGTCACGGGCAATCAGTTACCCGCACCGTGCATCGGCCGCGCCATTAGCTGCGCCGCCTGATCAGACGTCATCGCATCGAAGGCGAGACGCAGGTTGGCATCCGGATGGAGCGCTTCGATTTGCTCGGCAATGCCATTCTGCTTCAAGCCTGCGGCGCGCAAAGCCAAGGCAAACCGCGCGACCTGCGTTTCGTTCGTCGCCAGCACGATGGCGTCACGGTCCTGTCCCGAAGCGTGGGCCAATGCCGAAAGAAAGATCGCCACCCCGGCGTGAGAAATCGACAAGGCGGCCATGATGCCTCCGCCAAGTCCGGCGATCAGGCGCGATATCAGGCCAAGTCGACTGAGGCTTTCGTCATATCCGGCGCGGATCTTCGCCGCAGCCGCTTCATGGTTTGCAGTGTCCGGCAGTTCCCGCATGGTCTGCAGGACAAGGTGCAGCACGTCACCCGGGAGTTCCTCAAGCGGAAGCTGCATCCTGCGACGATTTTGCACAAAGCGGGCCTGCGCGGCGAGGAGCGCCATCGCAGTGGACGACACTTCCGCGGCATTGGCGCCAATCAGCGCCTGCAAAAGCGGTGAAAGAACCGGATCGAGTCCCAGGCGGGCTTCCAGCCTGGCGGACAATTGCGCCTCTAGCGCAATGGCATGGACATGGGCGAGGACTTCGCCCTGCTCAATCAACGTGTTGCTCAGGGCTTCGACCAGCGATGGATCAGGCTGAAGGTCGGCATGACCTTGCACCTGCGGCACCGCGCTTAGCAATTGCCGAGCAATGTCCATGACCATTCCGCGAACAGCGGCCACTACATCATCGGCGAAAAACGAAAGTTCTTGGCTGGCGAGCAAATGGCGCAGCACTGGTCCGATCGAATCCATCACCAGGTCGCCGCGCGCAAGGTCCTGCCGCAGCGATACCTCGGCGGGATTGCGATCGCTGGCATGGGCAAATCCTTCGGTCATGCCGTTGCCTTAAAACCAGATGGTTAATGCCGCGTTAGCCGAGATTGCCCAAAAGGCAGGATAATTCCACTTAGTGCCAGCGCAGTGGCTGCCAGCAGGATTGTTTCGTGCGCAACCCCTGCCAGCATGGCAGCGCCCAGTAACAGGGCCACCAGCGCCCGGTCATTGAACCAACCCGCCCAACTGTCTGGCACCAGACGAGGCAAAATACGCAGCAGCGCGAGCAGCATGAAAGCTGGAAATACCGCTTCGGCAAAGCCCAGCCCCCGAGGCAGACCCGATCCCCATGTGGCTAGGAGCACGATCAGGCCATCTTGGGCCCAACCATAAAGCGACCGGACGTCGATCCGGCGCAGCGGCGCGTCCTGCTCGGACTCGATCCGCGCAATCATTCCCGCGGCCTCGAGGACGATCCATCCAAGCGCGATGAAGCCGAGGCCAAGCGCAGCAACGCCCAGCCACCCTGCGCCGAATGCAAGCAAGGCAAGTACGGCGGCTGCAACCAGCAGGACCCTCGCCCCGCTGCCAGCATGCAGCAGCGCAGGACCGAAACCGCGCACCGCAAGCAAGGCAATGCCTCCGGCCAGGCTGGGCGCTCCCTCTCCGCGTGTGCGCTGCCTGATCCACAGCGGTTCCAGCGCATGCGCCTCTTGCTCACTGCGTACCAGGGTCCAGAACAGGCGGGTCTGGTCAGGTTGCGGGATGGGCTTCTGTCGGACCCCGGCCTGCAAGGCGATCCGCAGCAATGCCGAAGTGGCATCGCAATCCGGCGGCAATTCGGCCAGGCGCTCAACCAATCGTCCTGGCAGGCGCATCACGCCACCAAACGCGTGGTTAAGATCGATCCGCTCAAACCCGCCAGCCAGCCCTTGCTCGATCGGTTGCACCGATACGGCCTGCCCCTCTTCCAACAAGGCGACCGCAGCGGCCGTTGAGGCAAACAGGCCGTCAGCAAGCACCAGCACTTCATCCACTGCACTGACCAGGCCAACCAGAGCCCGGGCCTGCCGGATTAAATGGAACTGGATTCCCTTGGACTCGACCTGCTGCTGGATTTCGGCCAGTTCGGGCGATGGAGCTGCAGCAATGCAAATGATCCGTTCACAGCCAAGCTGATGCGCCAAGGCCACTTGCTGACGCGCGACCGACAGCCAGCCAATGCGCAGAAAAGCCCGCAAGGCAGCACTGCTCTCCGCAATCGGGTCCAGCATTGTCAAAACGGCAACGCGCAGCGTCTTTCTCCGCACACGAGGGGATAGGAGCGGTACTAGTGGACTATTGCGATAGTGCCAAGCAGCACGGTAGCAGTCAGCTCAGCGGGCGGCAAACTGGTCGAGGAAGGCGCCGATCTGGCGCAGGACCACCGGGTCGCCTGGCGCTTCATCAAGCGCCGTAGATGCCAATTCGATCAGGGCCTTTGCATGGAAAGAGGCGGCAATGCCCTTGAGCCGCGTTGCAGCAACATGCCAGTTTCCATCGCAGCGCGCCCGATGCATCAGATCAAGCTGTTGCCGCGCGCTATCTATAAACGCCTGGCGAAGCTCCAGAAACAGCGCATTGTCCCCGCCAGCGGCCAGGGCAATCGTGGCATTTAGCGATCCCGATTCAAAAACCATGGCGCGTGTTAGGGGACCAAGGGTTAAACCGGGGTTTATCATAGGTAGGAACATGGTAAACGACTACATGACCCGCAAAACGCGCATCGTTGCAATCGACAAGGACGAGCCGGAAGGCACGCCTAATCCGGATTCCGTGATCTTGGAGGAAACGATTGCAGTCGAAAGCGAAGCCGATTGGGACGAGACCCAGATCGAACCGGTGGCGCGTTCATGGGGGACCATTTCTGCCGCTCTGGGCACTGGGCTTGCTATAGTCGCGTGGACTGCCGCGTTCGTCGCGGCGAACCTGTCCGAGATGCAGGCTGGCGGGTCGCTGGGACAATGGGTCGCCTGGGTGCGCGACTGGTCGGTACCGGTGCTGCTGGTCGCGGTGGTCTGGCTGATTGCCATGCGCAATAGCCGCCGTGAAGCGGTTCGGTTTGGCCAGACGGCCCAGATGCTGAACTCGGAGTCGATCCGGCTTGAGAAGCGGCTGTCAGTGGTCAACCGCGAACTCAGCCTGGCACGAGAGTTCATCGCTTCACAATCGCGCGATATCGAATCGGTTGGCCGGGTTGCGACCGAACGGTTGTCCCAGCATGCCGACCGCCTTGCATCTCTGATTGCCGACAATGGCAACCGGCTCGATTCCATCCAGACCGTCAGCGCCGCTGCGCTGGAGAACATGGAAACGCTGCGCGGACACCTTCCCGTGATTGCCAGTTCGGCGAAGGATGTGACCAACAACATCGGCACCGCCGGCCGGGCTGCCAATACCCAGATCGAGGAGCTGGTGAACGGTTTCAACCGGCTGAATGAATTCGGGCAGGCAAGCGAACGCCAGGTTGGCAACCTGAAGCAGGTGGTCGACGAGGCTCTTGCCGAATTTACCCGGCAGACCGACCAGCTCGGCGAGATCACGGAAAAGCGCTTTGCCGCCCTGGCCGAGCGCGGGGCCGAATTCCGCACCCAGCTGGAAGCGCATGAGATTGAAGCCTTGGCGGCTATCCGCAGCCGCGCCAGCGCGCTGGTGGATGAGTTGGAGGCGACGCGCCAGATCCTCGACGTGCAGGAAAGCGAAAGCCTCACCTCGCTCCGCGCGCGCCTCACCGCGATCCGGGACGAAAGCGGCGCGCTGGTGCGGTCGCTTCGTGAAGGCGAAAGCAACGCGCTGCAATCGTGGAAGATCGCGATCGTCCAGTTGGAGGACGATCTGACCGGGGCGATTGCCCGGGTCGCGGAAATCGACGAGAAGGCAATGTCCTCGGCGCGGAACCGCTTGACCGACCTCGCCAACGAAGCGGCCCAGCTCGATGAGCGGATGGTAGAACGGGATCGCCAGTTCACCACCGAACTCGACAAGCGCCAGCAGGACTTTGAAGAGCGGCACGCGCAGTTCATCGCCAGCCTTTCAAGTCAGCTGGAAAACCTCGACCTGCAGATCGATGAACGTCGGGCGGCTCAAGAGCAGCACGGCCGCGATCTGGTGTCGCATAGCGAAGCGGTCGTGCAGCAGTTCGAAGTGCTGGCGCGCCGCCTTGACGAGGTCACCGCCCTCGGCGGGGAAGCCGAAGACCGCATTGCGCAAAGCCTTGTCCACCTGACGGAGAAGCTTGCAGCGAGCCGTGAGGCCCTCGATGGAACCGACCGTGCCGTTGCCGATCTTACAGACAGCAGTGTCCGCC
>CAZNBX010000116.1:0-5815 GCA_964571305.1 uncultured Novosphingobium sp. | reverse complement strand
CGGCTTCATGCTGGCCGAAAACCTCATCGACCTGAAGCAGGCCGAGCTGATGATCCAGTGGTGCGCGCAGGTGCTCGACACCGGCTCGCTTGGCACGGCGGAAAGCTCGATGGCCAAGGTCGCCGTGTCGGAAGCCCTGATGCGGATTGCCGACCGCTGCGTTCAGGTGATGGGCGGCATGGGCGTCACCGACCACACGATTGTCGAGCAGGTGTTCCGCGAAGTCCGCGCCTTCCGCATCTATGACGGCCCGACCGAGGTCCACAAGTGGAGCCTGGCCAAGAAGATCAAGCGCGAATGGAAGGCCGCGCAGGCAGGCTGATCAGACGGTACCGCCTGCTGCCTCGACCACGTCGCGCAGGCGGTCCTTGCCGAACCACATCTGGTCGCCCAGGAAGAAGGTCGGCACCCCGAATGCACCCCGCGCGACCGCGGCTTCGGTATTGGCAACCAGTTCGGCCTTCACCTCGGCGTTTTCGACCAGAGCGCCGAGCGCGGCCGCATCAAGACCAGCCGCCGAGACCGCTGCGGCCCAAACAGCCAGATCATCCAGCTTCAGCCCGTCTTCCCACAGCCCCTTGAACATCGCCTCGCGATAGGCCGGGCCGCAGCCGAGCCGCTCCGCCGCAATCGCGCCGCGCATGGCCAGAAGGGTATTGAGCGGAAAGTGCGGGTTGAGCCTGAAGCCCGAGAAACCGTGCCTGGCCATGAAGCGGTCCATCTCCAGCCGGTCATAGGCGACCTTTGCCTCCACATGGCCATAGGTCATCATCGGCGGACGGTTGCCGGTGGCCTTGAACAGGCCGCCGAGCAGCACCGGAACATAGCGAAAGCGCACCTCCCCCTTGGCCTCGATCGCGGGCAGGGCGCGGTGGACGAACCACGAATTCGGGCCTCCGAAGTCATAGATGAATTCGATCTCGGTCATTACCACTTCTCCCCGAATGGGCGGATTTCCTGTTCAAAGGTCCAGGCTGATTTCGGCTGGCTGTAAAGCGCCCAGTAAGCCTCGGCGACAGCTTCGGGCGGCATGAGCAGGTCGGGCTGGGCAGCCAGTGCCTCCGCCCCGATCCGTTCGATCACCCGGGCCCGAACCCATTCGGTATCGACCCCGGCATCGATCACCAGATGGGCGACATGAATGCCCTGCGGCCAAAGCTCACGCGCCGCGGACTGGGCCATCGCACGAAGACCGGCCTTGGCCGCGGCAAAGGCAGCATAGCCGGGATTACCGCGCAGGCCGGCGGTTGCCCCGGTAACGAAAATTTTGCCCGTACCGCGCGGCGCCATGATCGCCGCCGCTTCGCGCACGGTGGCAAAGCCGGCGAAGCAGGCCATTTCCCAGACCTTGCGAAACACCCGGTCAGTGGTCTCGGTTAGCGGAAACTGGACATTGGCACCGACGTTGAACACCACCAGGTCCAGCGGCGCGATTGCCTCGGCCTCGGCCAGGAACGCGGCCACGTCCTCGCTCTGGCGCGCATCGAGGCTGCGCCCGGTTACGTTGCCACCCAGCAGCGACGCCAGCTTGTCACCATTTCGGCGCCCGGCGTGGACTGCAAAGCCTTCCGCGGCAAATTTGCGGAAAATCGCCGCGCCGATGAAATCACCCGCGCCGACGACGGCGACCGAACGGTCAGGCGCGCTCATTTCCGCTCCAGCGGGATCACCGCTACGGTGAAGCGGGAAATGCACACCAGCTTGCCCGCCTCATCCTCGATCCGGATCGTCCAGACCTGGGTGGTCCGCCCCAATGATTCCGCCCGGGCCGTGGCATAGACATAGCCGTCATAGGCCGGGCGGATGTGGTTGGCGTTGATTTCCATGCCGACGCCAACGAACTTGCTGCGGTCGACACACCAGCCCGCCGCGACCGAGCCGACCGTTTCGGCAAAGGCGACCGAGGCCCCGCCGTGCAAACGCCCGAACGGCTGCCGGGTCCGCTCGTTCACCGGCATCCGTGCCTTGATCCAGTCGTCGCCGCAGTCGATGAATTCGATGCCCATCCAGCCGTTCATCGAATCGGCTCCGCCTGCGGTCATCGCGTCGAGATCAGGGCGCTGACCGCCCCACCAGATTATTTGGTTGCTCATTGCAACCTTCATAAATGCAAAACGGCGACACTGGCAATCCAGCGCCGCCGTTTGCTGTTGCTGGCAAGCCGATCAGGCGGCTTCGGTCACCTTCCGTCCGGCGCGAACGCCGTCATAAAGGAACTCGCTGCCTTCCAGGTCGGTGGCCGGGATCTGGTCCCTCTCCGCCCAATAGTCCTGGTTGTGGCGCCATTCCGGCTTGTCACCACGCTTGGGCAGGTCCTTCAAACCGCGCATCAGGTAGGTCGGGTTGAAGTTGTCCTGCTCGATCCAGTCACCCAGCGTCATGTCGCGGTCCTCGTCGCGCAGGGCCACGTCGACCCGCTTGGCACCCTTGGCATCCATGTGCTTCAGCAGGTTGCAGACGAAGTCGCCCAGCATGTCGACCCGCAGGGTCCAGCTGGCGCGGAAATAGCCCATCACCCAGACCAGGTTGGGCACGCCGGTGAACATCATGCCGCGATAGTTGACCGTATCGTGCCAATCGACCTGCTGGCCATCGACGTAGAACGGGATGCCACCCATCATCAGCAGGTTGAAGCCGGTCGCCGCAACGATGATGTCGGCCTCGATCTCGACCCCGCCCTTGGTGCGGACGCCCTTGGCGGTGAAAGTCTCAATCTCGTCGGTCACCACGGTCAGCTTGCCATCGACCGCCGCGCGAAAGATGTCACCCTCTGGGCAGAAGGCAAGGCGCTGTTGCCAGACGCGGTACTTCGGCGTGAAGTGCGGCTCGAATTGGAAATCCGGCTTGCCGGTAAAGGCGCGAACCAGTTCCTTCAGTTCCTCGAAAACCTGCTCAGGCTCTTCCTGACAGCGGCGGGTCATGACGTCCTGATCGTGCATCACCTGCTGGCGGACCACGCGATGGATGGTCGGCTCGTCAACACCGACCTCGCGCAAGCGGTCTGCCAGTTCGTTCTTGTTCTCGGCGCAGTAGAAATAGGTGGGGGAACGCTGCAGCATGGTGACATGCGCGGCTTCCTTGGCAAATTCGGGGATCACGGTTGCTGCCGTCGCGCCCGAACCGATCACGAGGATCTTCTTGCCCTTGTAGTCGGTCTTGGGGTCCCACAGCTGGGCATGGACCAGCATGCCCTTGTAGTCCGACATGCCCGGCCAGTCCGGAATGTAGGGCTTTTCGTGGTCGTAATAGCCCTGGCGCATCCACAGGAAGTTGGCGGTGAAGACGACATGGGCGCCATCGGACTTGCGGGTCGCCTCAACCGTCCAGAGGTTGGCCTTGCTGTCCCACGAAGCCTTGGTGATGCGGTGACCGTAATGAATGTGCGGGGCGATCCCGTTTTCCTCGATCACTTCGCCCATGTAGTCGAGGATCGCCTGAGCCGAAGCAATCGGCGTGCCGACCCACGGCTTGAAACGATAGCCGAAGGTGTAAAGGTCGGAGTCGGAGCGGACGCCGGGGTACTTGTGAGTTTCCCAAGTGCCACCGAACGTGTCCTTCATTTCGAGGATGGCATAGGACTTGCCGGGGCACTGGTCCTGCAGGTGATAGGCGGAACCGATCCCGGAAACTCCGGCACCAACGATCAGGACATCAACGTGGGTAACGCCCTGTGCAGCTACGGCAGACGCGGCAGCGCTCATCATCGACTCTCCTCTTCCACTTTTATTAATTGCTCGATTAAACGCCACATCCGACAAATTGCCAAGCGGGTAATTGACGCCGATCAAACCTGCAGCTGCAGGTCGTCGCACGGTCAGGGCAGGGTGCAGCATTCGTGCTGGCCGACCACCCAAGACGGCATTGAAGTTGCATCGCGGCGAGTGGGCTTTACAAGGCCGGTCATGGCGCGGCGCAAGACCCCTGACCAGCCTGCAACCCCGGCACCGGCACAGCCCCGGGCCTGCGTCATCGGCGCGGGCATCGGCGGGCTTGCGCTGGCGATCCGGTTGCAGGCTGCAGGCCAACCAACCGTGCTGGTCGATGCAAAGCCGCAACCGGGCGGAATGATCCGCACCTGGCAGCGGGATGGCTTCGTCTTTGAGGAAGGTCCGGCGGCCATTTCCGACCCGGCGTCGCTGCGCGAACTGTGGAGCCTGACCGGCGAAGACATGGCCGATGCCGTGAACTTGCTCCCTGTCGCTCCGGCCTGGCGCTGCAGTTGGCCGGATGGCGGCGTGCTCGACCTCCCCGCTGATCCAACACAGCTTGCTCGACTCGCCCCCGAGGATATCGCGGGCTACGAAGACTTTGCCGAATGGTGCGCTGAGGCGCGCGGTGAAGGCTGGCAGCGGCTAGCCGACCAGCCGCAAGGGCGGATGCGCGCGCTGCTCGACAGCCTGGGCCCCATGTTCCGGCATCAGGGCTGGCGCAGCGCGGCTGGTCTTGTTGCCAGCCAGGTCAAGTCTGAGCGGCTGCGCGCCGCCCTGTCGTTCCAGACCCTGCTGTCCGGCGGCAATCCACGCGCCACCTCAGCCTTCAACCTGCTCGGCCAGGTGCCGGCAGGGCTTGGTCCGGCATTCTGGCCCGAAGGCGGCATGGGCCAGCTGATTGCGGCCCTGACCGAGCGGTTCGTCAAGCTGGGAGGCGAAGTGCGCTGGCACGATCCCGTGGTGCGGATCCATACCGTCGGCAACCGCGTGACCGAGATCGAATGCGCCAGCGGCTGGCGCAGCAAGGTCACGCTGGCCGCCAGCAACGCCGACGTGGTTCACACCTACCGCGACCTGATGCGCGACATCCAGCGCGGACCCGCCATGGCCCGCAAGCTGACCGACAAGAGCTTTTCGCCCTCGGCCTTCACTGTCCACTTCGCGCTGGAAGGCACCTGGCCTGGCATTCCACATCGCATGGCCCTGTTCGGGCCGCGCTTCAAAGGACTGCTCGACGACATCTTCGTTCATGGCGTCCTGCCGCAGGACATGATGATCCTGCTGTCGCACCCCAGCGTCACCAATCCCGGCCTTGCTCCACCCGGACGCAGCGTGTTCGCCGCAACGGTTCCGGTCGCAAACCTGGTCAAACTGCCCATCGACTGGGAAACCATCGGCCCGGTCCTGCAACGCCGTGTTCTGGGCGAGATCGGACGGCGGCTGGTCCCCGATATAGAGGATCGGATCATCACCGCGTTCCACACCACCCCGCGCGACCTGGCGCTGGACCTCAACGCCTGGGCCGGCGCGGGCTGGAGCCTTGAACCCCGCCCGAGCCAGTCCGGACCGCTGCGTCCGCATCATCGCGACAGCAAGCTGGCCAATCTCTACCTGGTCGGCGCGGGCACCCACCCCGGAGCGGGACTTGCGGCCATTCTCGCCGGTGCTAAGGCGACCGCCCAATTGATGGTGGAGACAAAGCAGTGAAGCGCCTGGCAGTCTATTGTGGTTCCGCAACCCCGGCGGATCCGCGCTACATCGAACTGGCCGAGCAGGTCGGTCGCGGCTTGGCCGAGCGCGGCATCGGCGTGGTCTATGGCGGCGGACGCCTGGGCCTGATGGGTGCGGTGGCCTCATCCGCGCTGGCTGCTGGCGGCGAAGTGATCGGCGTGATCCCCGAGGCGCTGGTCAGCAGCGAAGTGGCCAACCACGATTGCAGCGAACTGATCGTGGTCGCCGACATGCACCAGCGCAAGTCCGCCTTCACTCGCCTGTCCGACGGCTTCGTGACCATCCCGGGGGGCGTCGGCACCATGGACGAACTGTGGGAAGCGGTTAGCTGGGCCCAGCTCGGCTATCATTCCAAGCCGGTCGGCCTGCTCAAC
>CAZNBX010000115.1:0-5946 GCA_964571305.1 uncultured Novosphingobium sp. | reverse complement strand
CGCGCCCACCATTCCCGGCCTTCTTGATCCCCCATCCGTTAAAGCCCGATCCTTGAAAGCAGGATCGCTTGCGGGCATAGGCCTGCAACCATGCATGACATCAAGCTGATCCGCGAAAATCCCGCAGCCTTTGACGCCGGCCTGGCGCGGCGCGGCGTAGAACCTGTTTCCGCCGCGATCCTCACCCTCGACACGGCGCGGCGCGCGGTGGCGACGGCGATGCAGGAAGGCCAGAACCAGCGCAACGAAGCCTCGAAGGCGATCGGTGCCGCAATGGGCCGGGGCGACAAGGACGAGGCGGAGCGGCTCAAGGCCGAAGTCGCCACGCTGAAAGAGCGCCTGCCCCAGCTGGAACAGGAAGACCGCGAACTTTCCGCCCAGTTGGCCGACGCCCTGGCGCGCTATCCCAATATCCCGGCGGATGACGTGCCGGAGGGCAAGGACGAAAACCAAAACGTCGAAGTGCTGCGTTGGGGCACCCCGCGCACTTTCGACTTCCAGCCCAAGGAACATGCCGACCTGGGGCCGGCCCTGGGCCTGGACTTTGAAACCGGTGCGCTGATTTCGGGCGCGCGGTTCACTTTCCTGCGCGGCCAGATGGCCCGCCTGCAACGTGCCCTGGGCCAGTTCATGCTGGACCACCAGACCATGACCAACGGCTATACCGAAGCCGCCACGCCGCTGCTGGTGCGCGATGAGACCGTGTTCGGCACCGGCCAGCTCCCCAAGTTTTCCGAAGACCTGTTCCAGACCACGGACGGGCGCTGGCTGATCCCCACTGCCGAAGTCAGCCTGACCAATTCGGTGCGCGAACAGATCATGGCCGAAAGCGCCCTGCCGATCCGGCTGACCGCGCTCACCCCGTGCTTTCGTTCCGAAGCCGGCGCGGCGGGCAAGGACACGCGCGGCTACATTCGCCAGCACCAGTTCGAGAAGGTCGAGCTGGTCACAATCTGCAAGCCCGAAGACAGCGCGGCCGAGCATGAACGGATGACCGCTGCGGCAGAATCCGTACTCCAGGCGCTGGAATTGCCTTACCGCAAGGTCGTGCTCTGTTCGGGCGACATGGGCTTCACCGCGCGCAAGACCTATGACCTTGAAGTCTGGCTGCCCGGCCAGGACACCTATCGCGAGATTTCGTCCTGCTCCAACTGCGGCGACTTCCAGGCCCGGCGCATGAACGCGCGCTATCGCCCGGAAGGCGCAAAGGGGACCGAATTCGTCCACACCCTCAAAGGTTCGGGACTTGCCGTCGGCCGCACGCTGGTCGCGGTGCTGGAAAACTACCAGCAGGCGGATGGTTCGGTCGATGTTCCCCAGGCGCTGCGTCCCTACATGGGCGGGATCGACAAGCTCTCACCCCTTTGACGAGGTCCGCTGCGTCGGGTGAGTACAAGAACAACCGGCGGCTGCGCAATTGTCCGACCGCCCCAGATGAAGGCGAAACGACATGCGCATCCTCCTGACCAACGACGACGGCATCCACGCACCCGGATTTGAAGTGCTGGAGCGCATTGCGCGCCAGTTCTCCGACGATATCTGGATCGTCGCCCCGGCCGAGGAGCAATCCGGCGCGGGCCACTCGCTCACCCTGAGCCAGCCCGTTCGCCTCCGCCAATATTCTGAACGTCGTTTTTCTGTTTCGGGCACTCCGACCGACGCGGTGATGATGGCCCTGCGCAAGGTCATGCCCGGTGCCCCCGACCTGATCCTGTCCGGCGTGAACCGCGGTGCCAACCTGGGTGACGACGTAACCTATTCGGGCACCGTCTCTGCCGCCGTCGAAGGCGCGCTGGCCGGAATCCGCTCGATCGCGCTGAGCCAGGTCTACTCGCGCGAAGGCATGGGCGATGCCGTCCCGTTCGCCGCTGCCGAGGCCTGGGGCGCCAAGGCGATTGCCCCGCTGCTCGACGCGCCGTTCGCTCCGCGCACCCTGGTCAATATCAACTTTCCACCTGTCACCGCGGACGAGGTGCGCGGAATTCGCGTTGTACGTCAAGGGTTTCACGACTATGCACGCGGTTCGGTGGTCGAAGGAACTGATCCCAGAGGCTACCGTTATTTCTGGTTCGGCCTGCACGGGATTGAACATACGCCCGGTCATGCCACCGACCTTGAAGCTATACAGGACGGATACGTTTCGGTGACGCCGCTACAACTTGACCTGACCCACGATCTCTCGCTGGCGGAACTTGCCAGCCGCTACGGCGGATGAAGCCGCTCGCCCTGCTGGCCGCAGTGCTGGGCGCGTTGTCTGCCGCCCCGCTATTGGCCCAAGCCTCGGCGAGCGACCTCAGAACCGAAACCGAGCACGTCGTTCGCGCAGGCGAAACGCTAGGCGGCATCGCCAACCGCGCCGCAGTCCCGCGCTTGCTGATCATCGAGGCGAACGGGCTGAAGGAACCCTATCTCGTCAAAACCGGACAAAAGCTGGTGATCCCGCGCCGCCGCACCCATGTGGTCAAGGCAGGGGAGACCGGTTTCTCGATCGCGATGGACTATGGCGTACCGTGGTCGGTGATTGCCGCAGCCAATGCGATGACACCAGACGATCCGGTCGCAGTAGGGAAAAAGCTGACGATCCCGACCGTTTCGGCAGCCCGGGCCGAGGCTGTTCCTCCCCCGCCCGCTCCGTCGCCGGACGCCGCGCCACTGGCGGATACCCCGGCCCCGAAATTCGCCTGGCCACTCAGCGGCAAGCTGCGCCGCCCCTTCCTGACCGCCGAGGTCAAGGATGGACCGCACGAGGGGATCGACGTTCTTGCGCCGCTGGGCACCGCGGTGCGCGCCAGCGCGGCGGGCAAGGTGATCTTCGCCGGGACCGGACCGGACGCCTATGGCCTGACCGTGATCCTTTTTCACGGCGGACGCTGGACGACGACCTATTCCTTCCTCCAAAAGGTGACGGTGAAGGAGGGCGACGAGGTGAAGGCAGGCGAACGCATCGGCCTGGTTGGCGACACGGGACTGGCCCGTGAGCCCCAGCTCCATTTCGAAGTGCGGCGCAACCGCGTTCCGCTTGATCCGGCGAAGTTTCTGCCGCGGCAATGACCCAGCTTTCCGCATTGCGCCGGTCAAAACCGCTCCGCCGCAATATTCCGCTACCGGTCTGGGCGGATGTCGCGCTGCGGCTTTCGGCGGCGATGGGCCTGGTTGCACTGGTCGTCCTGATTCACTGGATCGACCGGGATGGCCTGCGCGACAGCTATGACGGGCACGTCAGCTTTCTTGACGTGGTCTATTTCACGATGATCTCGATCACCACCACCGGGTTTGGCGACATCACCCCGGTCACCAGCAAGGCGCGGCTGATCGAGGCCGCGATCGTCACCCCGATCCGGGTCCTGGTGCTGTTCATCTTCGTCGGCACGGCCTACAATTTTCTTATCAAACGCAGTTGGGAGGCTTGGCGCATGCGGCGGATTCAGGAACGGCTGACCGGCCATCATGTGGTCATCGGCTTTGGCATCAGCGGTTCGCAGGCGGTCCGCGAACTAATCGAACGCGGCACCGATCCGCAGCGGATCGTGGTGGTCGATCCCTCCGCCGAACGGCTGGAAGAGGCCGAGGCGATGGGCTGCAACGTGTTGGAAGGCGATGCCAGCCGGGATGAAAACCTCCGCGCCGTGCGGATCGAAACGGCCAGCAGCATCCTCGTTTCGGCAGGACGCGACGACAGTTCGATCCTGATCGTCCTGACCGCGCGGCACCTTGCCCCGGGCGTGCCGATCAGCGTGGTCGTGCGGGCCGAGGATAACGAGGACCTGGCCCATCAGGCGGGGGCCGATACGGTGATCAACCCGGTGCGTTTTACCGGCCTGTTGCTGGCCGGTTCGGCACAGGGCACCCATGTCAGCGACTATCTGTCCGACCTCGCGTCGGTCGGCGGCGAGGTCCAACTGGTTGAGCGCCTCGTCACCGCGGAAGAGGTGGGCCGCTCACTCGACGATCTCGGCGACGATGCACGCGGCCTGCGGATCGTCCGGCAGGGCCGCGACATCGGCTTTTGGGAAGTCGAGGCGAAGCGGCTCGAAGCAGGCGACATGATCGTGTCAATCGTCGCCACGGCACACCATTAGCCGAGCAGGAAAAACACCACTCCCATTGCCAGGTAGGCGAGTAGGAAGGCGGCGCTGTCCCGCGCCATTTCGCCCTTGGAGGCACCGTTCCTGCTGCCCAGCATCCACAGCGCGGGCAGGACGAAGGCCAGCGCAAGGCCTCCCGATTGCATGAAGTAGAGATGCGGCTTGAGCGCCAGCTTGTCCGCTCCGATCCGGGCCAGGGCGTGGCCGAGCATAGCGGCGGGAAGAATGCTCCACGCATAGGCGGCAAGCGGCAACCGCCCGCGCCAGAACAGCCACAGCACTCCGACCGCTGCCAGGGCGGCCAGCGCCACGCCCAGCCAGTTCACTACGCCCATCGCTTCACTCCCATTCCAGCACGGCGACATGACCCAGCGGGGCCGCCGCCCATTCCTCGGCAAAAACGGCAATACCAAACTGTATCCGCTCCACCGCATCCACGTCGATCGCGGGCAAAGGCACGGCGGAATAGCCGCAAGCCGTTTCCGCGAGACCGATCATGTCCTTCGCTGCGCCGCCACCGCTCCACAGGTCCGCCTCGAAGCATTCGACGATCCGCTCTGCCTGGAGCAGTTCGACAATCTCCGCAGACGGCGTGCCTGCGCGCTTGGCACTGGCGTGACCGGCAGCCTTGGCAATTTCGGCGATGTCTTCGGGATGCGTCCCGGCTGAGACCATGCCCCAGAACCCGTGCGACAGGCCCAGTTCGCGCTCGACGAACCAGTGGATCGCGTCGTGCGGGACGGGTCCCTTCTTGGGAAAGGAGGTTTCCGCACGGCTTCCATCGCGGCGCTGAATCACGATCCGGTCGTCGCGCTGCCCCTTGGTGATCTCGATCCGCATGGTCTTTTCCTAGCACTTTCTCGCGCGGCAGTGTAAGGGGCCGCCCCCATGGCATCGCAGATTCCCACCCAGATCCCCGACCAGAAGCGCATCGGCATGGTCAGCCTCGGCTGCCCCAAGGCGCTGGTCGACAGCGAACGCATCCTGACCAAGCTGCGCGCCGATGGCTATGCCATGTCGCCGGATTACGAAGGCGCCGACGTCGTACTGGTCAACACCTGCGGCTTCCTCGACAGCGCGAAGGAGGAAAGCCTCTCCGCGATTGGCGAGGCAATTGCAGAGAATGGCCGGGTGATCGTCACCGGCTGCATGGGCAACGAAGCGGAACTGATCCGCGCCAAGTTCCCCGAGGTTCTGGCCGTCACCGGCGCCCACCAGTACGAAGCCGTGGTCGAGGCCGTGCACCAGGCTGCGCCGCCGACCCAGGGCCCGTTCATCGACCTGGTCCCGCAGACCGACGTCAAGCTGACCCCGCGCCACTACAGCTACCTGAAGATCAGCGAAGGCTGCAATCACGCCTGCTCGTTCTGCATCATCCCCTCGCTACGCGGCAAGCTGGCGAGCCGCCGGATCGACGCCGTGCTGCGCGAAGCGGAAAAGCTGGTCGCCGCCGGCACCCGCGAACTGCTGGTGATCAGCCAGGATACCAGCGCCTATGGCGTCGACGTGCGGCACGAAGAACGCATGTGGAAGGACCACGCGGTCCGCACCCACATGACCGACCTGGCCCTCGAACTGGGCGGTCTGCGCAGCGCTGATGGCACCCCGCCGTGGGTGCGGCTGCACTACGTCTATCCCTATCCCCACGTCGACGCGGTGATCCCGCTGATGGCCGAGGGACTGATCACGCCTTACCTCGACATCCCGTTCCAGCACGCCGCGCCGTCGGTGCTCAAGTCGATGCAGCGCCCGGCCAACGAGGCCAAGGTGCTCGAGCGGCTCAAGGCGTGGCGTGAAGTGTGCCCGGACATCGCGATCCGCAGCCGCTTCGTCGTCTGCTCTCCCGGTGAGGCCGAGGCGG
>CAZNBX010000114.1:0-5958 GCA_964571305.1 uncultured Novosphingobium sp. | reverse complement strand
AAGATGATGCTGGCCGCCTTCTCCAACATGGAGACGGTCCACATCGCCGCCTATTCGCACCTGCTCGACACCATCGGCATGCCCGAAACCGAATATTCGGCTTTCCTCGAGTATCAGGAAATGGCCGACAAGTGCAGCTACATGCACACCTTCGGGGTCGACAGCGACGAGGACATCGCCCGCACCCTGGCCATGTTCGGCGGCTTTACCGAAGGCATGCAGTTGTTCGCCAGCTTTGCCATGTTGATGAACTTCCCGCGCTTCAACAAGATGAAGGGCATGGGCCAGATCGTGTCGTGGTCGGTCCGCGACGAAAGCCTGCACTGCGAAGGCATCACCCGCCTGTTCCACGCCTTCTGCGCCGAACGCCAGTGCCTGACCAAGGCGGTCAAGGAAGACATCATCGACTGCTGCCAGAAGACAGTGCGCCTCGAAGACGCGTTCATCGACCTGGCCTTCGAAATGGGTCCGGTCCCGGGAATGAGCCCGAAGGAAATCAAGCGCTACATCCGCTACATCGCGGACTGGCGCCTGAGCCAGCTGGGCCTGCCGGCGATCTACATGATCGAGGATCACCCGCTGCCGTGGCTCGCGCCGCTGCTCAACGGGGTGGAGCACGCCAACTTCTTCGAAACCCGCGCGACCGAATATTCGAAGGCCGCGACCAAGGGCAACTGGAACGACGTGTGGTCCAGCTTCGACGCGCGCCAGAAAGCCAAGATCGAAGTCAGCGCCGCCAACGAAGCCGGTGACGAACTGGCCGAACCGGGCCTGTTCGGCATCAACGCTGCCGAATAACTGGACCTTCAGCTTTGCAGATATAGGTCAGGGGATGCATTTTTCCCTGACCTATCTTTTCTTGGCCCTGATCGCCGTCAACCTGACGGCATTCGCCATGTTCCACATCGACAAATCGCTGGCGCGGAGCGGCGGTTGGCGCATTCGCGAATCCACCTTGCTCTGGCTGGCCCTTCTCGGTGGGACGCCCGGTGCCTATGCCGCGCGCAGCCTGTTTCGCCACAAGACGCGCAAGCAGCCGTTCTCGAACTACCTCTTTGCCATCGCAGTGCTGCAGACCGTCGGGATCGGAGGCTGGATCGGCTGGCAGGTCGCGGGCTGAAAGGTCCCGCTTGCACGGTGCGACTTCACCTCGCATGATCGGCGCAAACCGATAACGGAGAGGAACCCAAATGAGCGCCTACATCGTCTTCATCAAGGAACGCGAACACGATAGCGCGGCAATGGCAGAATATGCCGGCAAAGCCGGTCCGTCGCTGGGTGGGCACACCGCCAAGCCGCTGGCCTATTATGGCGCGATTGAGACCTTGGAAGGCCCGGAAGCCGCTGGCTGCGTGATCATCGAATTCCCGGACATGGACGCGGCCCGCGCCTGGTATGGTTCGCCCGCCTATCAGGAAGCGCGCAAGTCCCGCTTCCAGGGCGCGGACTACCGCGTGTTCATTACCGCCGGGATGTAGTCCCGCTTATTCAATGCCGCGGGGGAAGTCGTCCTCGAGCCCCTGCGGACCGAGGCCGTGTTCGACATCGTCGTCCATTCGCTCACCACGGTAGGCGCCCATGTCGATCCGGCCATCGCGGACCATCTGGTTCATCTGATCGACCACGTCGGGAGCCGAGCCGCTGGCATCGGCCATGTCGATCCCGCTGGAGGGCACGCGCTCGGTTTCCTCAGCATCGACCAGGGGCGCGCGGCCCAGCGCCTCGTCCGCCAGTGACTGGGCCTGATCCGGCGCATCGTCCTGCGAACGGTTGCGCGCTTCAGGCGCGGGATCTGGCGACTGGTCGGGTTCAGGCACGCGGCGATTGGGCATAGCGGTTTCCTCTCAAGAGACGTGAGCCGACAACGGCTATCGTCCCCCAACGGTTCCGCAGTGCTAGGCGCGCACCCCCAGCAGGACCCGCCGCATATCCCCGCGCTCCAGGTGGAGCAGGACCAGGAGGTAGGCCATCAGGAAGCCACCGCCGAGGAAGAAGGCCATGATCGCCAGCACCCAGCCCAGCGGACTCCAACCATTGCGCCACCCGGTCCACAGCGCGGACAGGACCAGCATCGAGAGGAAGTCCGCGTTAAACTGCCCCGGCCAGTGTCCGGCGGCAATGTCGCCGAAGAAGATCGGCAACAGGTTCAGCCCATCGCGCCCGACCACGAATGCGGTGAAAGCGAGCAAGGCGGTCCAGGCGACGATCAGGTAAATTCGTAGTGCAGTCATGTCCGTGCCCCCCACGGTTGCAGTCCTGAAGCGGGAGCATGACCTAACCGGCGAGGAGGTCAAGCGAGTTAAGTAGTGACTTCGGGCCACAACTTTCGCCGGATGATCGACACGATCCGTTGCGCGGCCTCGCCGTCTCCATAAGGACTGCGCGCCTGCGCCATTGCGCGATATGCTGCCGCATCGTCGAGCAGCCGCGTCACCTCTGCCACGATCCGGTCCGGATCGGTCCCGACCAGCCGCGCCGTGCCGGCGGCAATTCCTTCGGGCCGCTCGGTCGTCTCGCGCAGGACCAGCACCGGCTTGCCCAGCGCGGGCGCTTCTTCCTGGACGCCGCCGCTGTCGGTCAGCACGATCTCTGCCAGGCTTAGCAAGTGGACGAAGTGCGGGTAGTCCAGCGGCGGGACCAGCGCGACATTGCCCAACCCCGCCAGCGCCGCATGTACCAAATCGCGCACCGTCGGGTTAGGATGGACCGGGAAGACCACGCCAACATCAGGACGCTCTGCAATGTGGCGCAGGGCACACGTGATCCGCTGCAACCCACCGTCGAGATTCTCGCGGCGGTGGCTCGTAACCGCGATGATCCGCTTGCCAGCGAACTGTGACTTCAGGTCCGCGAGGCCAGAGATCAAATTCGGCTGTTCTGCAATCCTGCCAGAAACCCAGTGCAGCGCATCGATCACCGTGTTGCCGGTAACGAAGATGCGCTCGTCCACAACGTTCTCGGCCAGCAGTGCGGCGCGCGCGGCATGGGTGGGCGCGAAGTGCAGGTCCGTGAGCGAGGTGACGATCCTGCGTGCGCCCTCTTCTGGCCATGGGTGATAGATTTCACCCGACCGCAGCCCGGCCTCGACATGGTCGACCGGAATGCGCCGGTAATAGGCGGCCATGGCCCCGGCCATCGCGGTTGCCGTATCGCCCTGGACCAAGACCCGCGCCGGGCGCTCGCGGTCCATCACCTGCCCCAGTCCGATCACCAGCGCGGCGGTCAGCGCATCAAGGCTTTGCCCCGGGCGCATCAGGTCCAGATCGTGGTCCGGTACCAGTCCGGCGATCTGCAAGACCTGATCCAGCATTTCGCGGTGTTGGCCCGAGACGCAAACCACCGGCGCAAGCTGGGGATCATCGCGCAGGGCGGCAATGACCGGAAACAACTTGATCGCTTCGGGTCTTGTCCCGAATATGATCAGGAGCTTTTTCCGGCTCGCGGCGTTTATCATCTCGAAAAGACCCGTCTCATCCGCGGGGGTTCAGTGCTGGACGGTGTTTCATACACCTATCCATCTGTAAAGACTGGGGTATTTTGAAATGCGCGTTCTGGTTACCGGCGTGGCCGGCTTCATCGGCTCAACCCTGGCGCTGCGCCTGCTCGAACGCGGCGACAGCGTGATCGGGATCGACAGCCTGAACGACTATTACCAGGTCTCGCTCAAGCAGGACCGGCTCGAACGGATCAAGGCGGCAGGCGGCAACCGCTTTGCCTTTCACCAGCTCGACTTTGCCGACCTGGCCGCCCTCGATGGAGCTCTGCAGGGTCAGGAGTTCGACCGGATCGTCCACCTCGGCGCCCAGGCTGGAGTTCGCTACAGCCTGGAGAACCCCCAGGCCTATGTCAGCGCCAATCTGGCCGGGCACGTCAACCTGCTCGAAATCGCCCGCCATCGCCGGGTCGAGCATATGGTCTATGCCAGCTCCTCGTCGGTCTACGGCGGCAATACCAATCTGCCCTTCTCGGTCGAGGACCGCGTCGATCATCCCGTCTCGCTTTACGCGGCGACCAAGCGCGCCGACGAGCTGATGAGCGAAACCTACGCCCACCTTTTCCGCGTGCCGCTGACCGGGCTGCGCTTCTTCACCGTCTATGGCCCGTGGGGACGGCCGGACATGATGATGTGGATCTTCACCAAGGCGATCCTGGCGGGCCAGCCGATCCCGGTCTTCAACAATGGCGAGATGTACCGCGACTTCACCTATATCGACGATATCGTCTCGGGCGTGATCGCCTGCCTGGACAATCCCCCGGCGGACGACGGCGCGGAGAAGGCTGGCGGCAGCGTTAAACCGCACGCGCTTTACAACATCGGCAACAACCGCAGCGAACACCTGATGAAAGTGGTCGAGCTGCTGGAAGAATCCTGCGGCAAGAAGGCGCAGATCGATTTCCAGCCGATCCAGCCTGGCGACGTTCCGGCGACCTATGCCAATATCGACGCGATCCGGAACGACCTGGGTTATGCGCCAACGACCTCGATCGAGCAGGGTGTCCCCAACTTTGTGCGTTGGTACAAGGACTATCACCGGGTCTGACCTTGAAGCGGCGCGCAGGTTGCGCAATCACTCGCGCCATGGCGATTCTTTCCGACAAGTGGATCCGTAACGAAGCCCGGCATACCGGGATGATCGAGCCGTTCGTGGAGAACCAGAAGCGCGAGGGCTCCATTTCCTATGGCCTCTCGTCCTATGGCTATGACGCGCGGGTCGCGGACGAGTTCAAGATCTTCACCAATGTTCATTCGGCAGTGGTCGATCCCAAGAACTTCGACGACAACAGCTTTGTCGACGTCAAGACCGACGTCTGCATCATCCCGCCCAACTCCTTCGTCCTGGCGCGGACGGTCGAGTATTTCCGCATCCCGCGCGACGTGCTGGTGATCTGCCTGGGCAAGAGCACTTATGCCCGCTGCGGGATCATCGTGAACGTCACTCCGCTGGAGCCGGAATGGGAAGGCCACGTGACGCTGGAATTCTCCAACACCACGCCGCTGCCCGCAAAGATTTACGCCAACGAAGGCGCGTGTCAGTTCCTGTTCCTGAAGGGCGACCAGCCCTGCGAGACGAGCTATGCCGACCGCAGCGGCAAGTACATGGGCCAGCGCGGAGTGACGCTGCCCAAGCTGTAATGTCATAACTGCAGGAGAGAAACGCCATGGAAACGCCCTTGTTCGATCAGTGGCGGGCGCGCTCTCCGCACTATGACGAAACCCACGAAGCGGTCTGCGACACGGTGCGCACCTTTGTGGCGCGCGAAATCACCCCGCATGTCGACAAGTGGGAGGCGGCAGGCGAACTCCCCCGCGACCTGCACCGCAAGGCGGCCGAAGCGGGCATCTTGGGCCTGAACTATCCCGAGGAATTCGGCGGGACTGGCGACGCCTTCACCCTGTTCCACGGACTGGTCCAGGCCGAGGAACTGGCGCGTCCCGGCGCGGGCGGCATCTGCGCCTCGCTGATGACCCACGGCATCGGCCTGCCGCCGATCCTGGCCATGGGCAGCGAGGAGATGAAGCGCCGCATCGCGCCCGCAGTGCTGGCCGGCGAAAAGCTGATCTGCCTGGGCATTACCGAACCGGGCGGCGGGTCCGACGTCGCCAACCTGCGCACCAAGGCGACACGCAAGGGCGCGGCCTATGTGGTAAATGGCGAGAAGACCTACATCACCACCGGCATGCGCGCGGACTTCATTACGCTGGCAGTGCGCACCGGCGGCCCCGGCATCGGCGGCATTTCGCTGCTGCTGGTCGAACTCGACCGTCCCGGCGTTACCCGGACCCCGCTGGCCAAGATGGGCTGGCACGCCAGCGACACCGCGACAATCCATTTCGATAATGTCGAGGTGCCAGCCGAGAACCTGATCGGGCCCGAGAACGGCGGCTTTGCCGGGCTCATGCGCAACTTCAATGGCGAGCGGCTGGGGATGAGCCCGCAGGCGACTGCCCGCGCCCGG
>CAZNBX010000113.1:0-6003 GCA_964571305.1 uncultured Novosphingobium sp. | reverse complement strand
GCACGCGCGGCATAGGCGTCGTTAAGGTACTTCACCGCAGCTTCGCGAGTCGGGTACTGGGCCTGCAAGGCGACCGGGTTTCCGCCTGCGATCATCGACATGTAGCGCGCGGTGCGCAGGCCGCTTTCGGGCGCCTGGGTATAGTTCCCACCGTTCCACAGCGGGTCAGCCTTGATCGCGTCGATCGACATCTGGCGCCACATGCGGTTGCGGCCGGCGATTTCCATGGCGTTGCAAGCGAACGGGGCAAGACGGCTAGCAAAGCCGGGATATTCAGTCCCCCAGACAAAGGCGTGCATGCAGCCCATCGAGGTGCCGAGGATCAGTTGCAGGTGCTTTACACCCAGCCCTTCGGTCAGCATCCGCTTTTGCGCTGCCACCATGTCGAGATAGCCATAGCGTGGGAAAGCCATGCGCTGCCCATCGCTGGGCTTCGAGCTTTTGCCGTGGCCGATATTGTCGGGCAGGATCACGTACCACTTGGAGGTATCGAGCACCTGGCCCGGACCAAACAGTTCGTCGGCAAATTGCGGGCGATAGAACTGCTGTCCGGTCCCGCCGGTGCCGTGCAGGATCATGATCGCATTATCGATCTCTCCCGCGGCATTGCGGTGCGGGGTACCAAGCGTGGTGACATGGATGTTGAGGTCCATGACCTCACCCGTCCCAAACTTGAATTGCTTGAGCGCGATGTCGCGCTCGGTCCCACGTTTGGACCAGTCCTCGGCGTGGAGCGGAGTTGCGATCAGGGCGGCGATGAAGAGAAGGATCTTGCGCATGGCCATAGCTAGCCAGCGCAGGGCTTCGCGGTCAAGCTATTGCCCGTATCCGGCTTCACCCGCGACGCGAACCGCTTCACGCGCGGCGGCGATCAGGGCTCCAGCCTTCGCCTCGCATTCGCGCTGCTCGTAGGCGGGGTCGCTGTCGGCGACGATGCCAGCCCCGGCCTGAACGTGAAGCACCCCATCCTTGACCACGCCGGTGCGCAGCACGATGCAACTGTCGAGATTGCCATCCGGCGCGAAGTAGCCGACGCCGCCTGCATAGGCACCGCGCGTTTCGGGTTCGAGTTCGGCAATGCTCTCGCATGCCCGGACCTTGGGTGCACCGCTGACCGTTCCGGCCGGGAATCCGGCAAAAACCGCATCGATCGCATCATGGTTCCGGGCATCGAGCCGCCCCACAACATTCGACACGATGTGCATGACGTGGCTGTAACGCTCGATGGTATAGCTTTCGGTCACCTTGACGGAACCGGCTTCGGCAACACGGCCGACATCGTTGCGGCCGAGGTCGAGTAGCATCAGGTGTTCCGCGCGCTCCTTGGGATCGGCGAGCAGGCTGACCTCGTTGGCGCGGTCCTCTTCCGGTGTTGCGCCGCGCGGACGGGTCCCGGCAATCGGGCGGATCGTCACTTCGCCGTCGCGGACGCGAACCAGGATTTCCGGGCTGGATCCGGTCAGGGCAAAGCCGGGCAGGTCGAGGAAATAGAGGAACGGCGACGGGTTTACCCGGCGCAGCGCTCGGTAGAGCGAGAGCGGGGGCAGGGTGAAGGGGCAGGTAAAGCGCTGCGCCAGCACGACCTGGAAGATGTCGCCTGCCTCGATATAGCCCTTCGCCCGCAGGACCATGTCGCGGTACTGCCCCGGGGCCATGGTTGGTTGCAGCACCGGTTCGGCCAGCGAGGCATCGCGGACCACGCCGGGCACGGTGCGAGCAAGACGGCCGAGCGCTGCATCGATCCGTTCTTCCGCTTGCTCAAGAGCCTGCGTTCCAGAGCCTGGCCAGACCGGCGCAACGCACCACAGGGCATCGGTTAGGCGGTCGAAGATCAGGACCAGCGCCGGACGTACGAATAGCATGTCGGGCAGGGTCAGCGGGTTCTCCGCTGGACGCGGCCACTTCTCGCCCAGGCCCTAGGTCTCATAGCCGAAATAGCCAACCAGACAGGACAGCACGGGGGGCAGTTCCTGCGGCACGTCGATCCTGCATTCGCCCACCAGCTTGCGCAGTTCGGCGAGGCTGTCACCGGGCAGCGGGGCAAATGCCGCGCGATCATC
The DNA here is from genome assembly GCA_964571305.1 of uncultured Novosphingobium sp. Classification (GTDB taxonomy): domain Bacteria; phylum Pseudomonadota; class Alphaproteobacteria; order Sphingomonadales; family Sphingomonadaceae; genus Novosphingobium. The sequence goes on along the minus strand of CAZNBX010000113.1, from coordinate 3,943 downwards.
GCGCCAGTCGCGGTTGACCTCGGCCTCGGCGCCAGTGGCCCGGAAAACAAGGTCGGGATCGAGGCCGAGCAAGCTGTAACGCCCGCGAACTTCTCCGCCCTCAACCGATTCCAGCAGGAAGTCGCCGCGGCCTTCCTCGATCAGCTTCACCGCCGCGCCAACCGGCGTCTCGGTGTCAGCGACCAGCTTGCGCCAGATAACGCTGGACCTGCCAGAAGACAGGGCCTCGGCCGCAGCGGTCCAGTTTTCGGGGCGATTGCTGATCATCTTGGCTGCTTACTGCCCGGTCTGGAGCCGCTTCTTGAGCGCTACGATGTGCTCTTCGTTGCGGGTTGTACCGATCTCGCCCCGCATCGCCGCGCTCAGCTGGTCGGTGTATTCCGCACCAAAAGCGCCCTGCAGGCTTTGATTCAGCTGGCCCAGGCGCGGATCGTTGGCAGCGACCTGACCCGGGATGACCTCGCTAACCGTGACGACATACCAGCCCCGGTTGCGCGGGGCAGCCAGCAGGCGAACCTTGCCCTTGGCCATCGAGAACAGCAACAGTTCCGGCTTCGAAGCGTTCTGCCCCTGCGCTTGAACTTCGGTACGAGCCTTGTCGACCATGTCGACCGGGGGCAGGGCAACGCCCAGCGAGGCCAACGCGACCTGAGCCGGAACGCCCTTTTCGATCTGGGCCTTGACCTTGTCGGCTGCCGCCTTGGCGGCCTTTGCGCCCTTCGAGAGCTGAACGTCGGTGATCACGAGATCGCGGATTTGGCCCAGCGGCGGCGGCGCCGCAGGGGTGATCGTGCCGGCGTCATAGATCATGAAGGTCTTGCCCGGTTCGGTTTCGGTCAGCTGGGGTTGACGCTCGCCCTCCATGGTGAAGGCAGCCTGAAGCACAGGTGCGAGTTCCTTGGGTGCGGTTGCTCCCGGCTTGCCGAAGACATTGCCGTCAGCCGTCAGCGGAGACGTTTCCTGGACCTGCAGGCCCATGTCCTTGGCAAGATCGGGAAGAGTTGCACCGTTGGCGAGGTCATCTTCAATCTTGGCAGAGAATTCGGCGATGGCAGCGCGGCGCTTTTCTTCACCCAGTTCCTTGATCAATTCGGGACGCGCCTGGTCCAGGGTCTTGCCCGGATTGCCGTCGAGCCCATCAACGCGGACAAGCAGCCAGCCAAGCGGCGACTTGAACGGGCCGACGACCTTGCCGGTTGGGGCCGAGAAGACCGAGTTGGCGGCGTCAGAAGTGCTCTGCAGCGCGAAAGCCGACTTGTCGACGCTGCCCAGGTTGGCGACGGAAAGGCCCTTGGGCCCGGCAGCGGTTTCAAGCGATTTACCGCCAGCGACTTCCGCCGCTAGCGTCTTTGCAGCAGCCTCGGTCGGCAGAACCAGTTGCGAAAGCTTGCGCTTGTCGCTCGGTGCGTACTTGACCTTGTTGGCATTGAAACGCGCGGCGATTTCCGCATCAGTCGGTGCCGGCACCGATTTCAACACGTTGTCGCCAAAGGTGATGTAACGGATCGTGCGACGTTCCGGCAGGGCATAGTCCGCCTTGCGGCTGTTGTACCATGCGGTGACTTCCGCATCGCTGGGCGGCGTTGCCGGAGCAAATGCCGCGGCAGGAAGCGTGACAATCGCACCCTTGCGCCGTTCCAGAACGACAGCAGCATAGCGCGCGGCGACCTTCGTCGGAAGGCGCACGCCGATGTTGTTGGAACCGGTCAGCTGACGCGCCACGAGGTCTTCAGCCACCTGCCTGCGGAATTCGGCATCGGTCACGCCGCGCTCGGCAAGAAATTGACGGTAGCGGGCCGGATCCACCGAACCGTCGGGAGCCTGGATGCTGGGGATCTTGGCAATCTCGCTGTCGATCAGGCGATCGCCGATATAGATGCCATGGCGCTCGCCCCACTGACGCGCAGCCTTGCGGTCGATCAGGTAGGAGAGGAGGTCCTCCAAGCCATTGCGGCCCAGGAAGGTCGCCATGTTGGCAGTCGGGTCCTGTTGCCGCATCCGGCCGAGGATGGTCTGGATCGAGCGCTCGACTTCCGCGTCCTCGATCTTTTCTTTGCCCACTTTGGCGACGGTGTTCTTTCCGCCGGCCGAACCCAGGCCACCCATGTTGGCAACGTCGCCGCTGGCAAAGGCAAAAGCGATCAGCGCCACGAAGCCGAGGGTCAGGGCTACACCCCACTTAGACTGGAAGAAGTTGCGGAAAGACTGAAGCATCGCTTGCTCGCCAGGAAAGGAATCCGCGCCGACCATCGGCGCAATTAGGCCCGGGCTTTAGCAGCATTGCGATTACAGGCAATGGCCTGAACGCGGCGCGAAGGGACTTGCTGGGGACATCCCTTCGCACTTTGCCGCATCCCCTTTGACAAGCTGCCTCGCACTCGCCTAGGCGAATTTTGATCCCGCCAATCGAGCGGGAACAGCTTTTTGATCAGTGAGGAAACCAGATGCCCAACCGGCCTTTCATAGTCGGCAATTGGAAGATGAATGGCACGCGCGCCATGCTGGCTGAGGCGCGTGCGATCGATCGTGGTGCTGCCCGCCATCCCGGCGTGCGGGTTGCGATTGCACCTCCCTTTACCCTGATCAACTCGATGGTCGATGCGGTTCAAACCGCAGTCGTCGGCGCCCAGGATTGCCATGCGCAGGTATCTGGCGCTTTCACCGGCGAAGTTTCCGCGCAGATGCTGGCCGATGCCGGAGCCCAGTTTGCCATTGTCGGTCATTCGGAACGCCGGGCCATGCACGGTGAAACCGACGCCATGGTGAAGGCCAAGGGCGAAGCGGCGCTTGCAGCCGGTTTGGAGGTCATCGTTTGCGTTGGTGAAACCGAAGCGGAGCGCGATGCCGGCCAGGCTGAAGCCGTGGTTTGCCAGCAGCTTGATGGTTCCTTGCCGCGCGGGAATGGACTTACGCCGCGGATTACGGTGGCTTACGAACCTGTTTGGGCTATCGGCACTGGACGGGTCCCGTCAGTGGATGATGTCGCTGCTATCCATGGAGCGATCCGTGATCAGCTCCAGTTGATTTATGGAGAGGACGGCGCTGCCATCCGGATTCTCTACGGTGGTTCTGTCAACGCCAAGAATGCCGAGGAGCTGCTGGCAGTCGACGAAGTTGGCGGGGCCCTGGTTGGCGGGGCAAGCCTGACTGCGGAAAATTTCCTGCCGATCGTCCTGGCCGCAGCCGGTCCGGGTGCGGAGTAAGTCAACCGCTTGCACTTGAACCGCCGCGCGCCTAGATGCGCGGCAACACATTTGTTTTTCCGGGACTGTCATGTCGCTTTTCATTTTCCTGACTGTTGTTCAGGCCATCGTAGCCTTCCTGCTGATCGTGGTGATCCTTATGCAGAAATCGGAAGGTGGCGGTCTTGGCGTGGGCGGCAGCCCGGCCGGCCTGATGTCGGCACGCGGTGCGGCTGATTTTCTGACCCGTACCACGACCTTCCTGGCAGCAGGCTTTGTGACGCTCAGCATCCTGCTTGCAGCATTGGCGGCAAGCAACGGCACGGATCGCCGGATCGAGGACAGCCTCAACCGTTCGGTTGCCCCGGTTCAGCCGGCACCGGCCAACCCGCTTGGCGGCAGTGCGTCTCCGGCAGCACCCGCGGTTCCGGCAGGTGCAGATCCGTTGAGCGCCCCGGCACCCAAGCAGTAAAACTGCACTTTCAAGCGGTCATCCGGCTTTTGGGTCGGATGGTCCTGCTTTTTCACCCACAACTGTGGATTGCGGCAAGCCGAGCTTGCCGGATCCCCCCACTTCGGCTTAAGGCGCGACTCCCATGGCGCGGTACATTTTTATCACCGGCGGCGTGGTCTCCTCGCTCGGCAAAGGTCTTATGGCGGCAAGCCTTGCGGCTCTGCTCCAAGCGCGTGGATTCAAGGTCCGGATTCGCAAGTTCGATCCCTATCTGAACGTCGATCCGGGGACGATGAGCCCCTATCAG
>CAZNBX010000112.1:1836-6064 GCA_964571305.1 uncultured Novosphingobium sp. | reverse complement strand
GTCATACCGTCCTGCAGGAATGCATCGGCGCCGCCCAGCAGATCCTTGGGCAGGTGGATCTGGTCATAGGTTTCGACGTCCATGAACACCAGGTCATCACCCTCGGCGTAGAGGAACTGGAAATCCTTGGTATCCAGGCGAACCTTTTCAACCGTGTCGGCACTGCGGAAGCGCACGTTGGTCTTGCGGCCATCGATCAGGTTCTTCATTTCGACCTGCATGAACGCGCCTCCCTTGCCGGGCTGGGTGTGCTGGGTCTTGGCGACTTTCCAGATGCCGCCTTCGTATTCCAGAATGTTGCCGGGACGAATGTCCACGCCGCTGATCTTGGCCATGATGCCTGCCTTCAAGGATGAGAAAGAAACCGGCCCTAAACGGGCGGGAGGCCGCGCCCTTAGCGCGAAGGACCATTCGGGGCAAGGTGTGGCGTAGCAGGCAAACCGGTGCTACGGGATGGGAGGATGCTAAAATACGCCATTCCCGCCCTGCTGGTCGCCGCGTCCGGCGCCGCCCTTGCCGTTCCAGGCGGACCGATCGACGTCCTCGCCCCGGCCGCCTATGCCTGCGAAATGCCGGGCGATGCGACCAATGCCGCTGGTTACCGGGTCGACGCGGAAAACTTCGCGATTGCGGATTCCACCTCGTACTTCACGCCGGAAGGACGCGGAACATACCTGCTCACCGGGAATGATCTGGTGCTGACCAGCGGACCGAAAAACGGCAACCGTTATCGCCGGATCAGCGACAACTTTCTGCGTAAGCTGGGACCCGACGGCAAGGAAACGGACCTTCGCTGCGTACGCAAGGTGCTCAACAACACCAGCAACCCGCCCTGCACCGGCGCTGACGGCGAAAAGCTCGCCAGCTGCCAGAGCAAGGGCCCTGTCCGGCTCTAACTGCTGCTGACCGCGCGGCGGGTCCAGCGATAGAGCCAGGCCACCGCACCAGCGAAGACCGCCAGTCCGGCCAGTTCAGCGAACGGATTGGCCTCCAGCACCGCCAAAGCTTCCGGACTGCCAGTTGCCGCCGCAATCCCGGCGAAGGCCACCCCGAACAGGCTTTCACCCACAATCAGGCCGGTTGCGGCAAGCACGCCCATCCGCTCGGCGAATTCCGGATCGGACTGACGAACGGCCCAGCGGTTGTAGAAATGACCGGCCAGTGCCCCGAGCGGAATGAGCAAGGTCAGCGCCATCGGCAGGTAGATGCCCATCCCCACGGCGAGCGGCGGCAGGCTGCGCTTGCCGGTCTTGCGGAGCAGTTCGTCGACCACGATCACCGCCGCGCCGATTGCCGCGCCGAGGCCGATCAGTCCCCAATCGAGGTTCCCGCCCAGCACCCCTTGCGCAATCGCGGTAATCAGCGCGGCTTGCGGTGCGGCCAGTGCATCCTCGCCCGCACCCGGGGCGCCCTGGAAACCGAAGGTAGTGTTGAGCAGGTCGAGGATCGGCGGGATCACCAGCGCCCCGAACACCACGCCCAAGACCAGCGCGACCTGCTGCCGCCACGGGGTTGCGCCGACCAGCTGCCCGGTCTTGAGGTCCTGCAGGTTGTCGTTGGAAATCGTCGCCACGCCAAAGATGATCGCGGTGACGAACAGGGCAAAGGCGACCAGCGCCTTGGTCGCGGCGGCATCCCCGCCCTGCCCGAAGATTCCGACCAGGATCAGCGAAATGCCGAGGCTGGACAAAATGCCAACACCCGAAATCGGGCTGTTCGAAGCTCCGATAAGACCCGCCATGTAACCGCAGACCGAAGCGATCACGATTCCGGCGATCAGGACATAGAGGATCGAAAGTCCCAGCGTCGGGCCAAGCGCGGCGGCAATTGGGCCATCGGCGGCGAACCCGGCCAGCAGCAGGCCAATCGGCACCATGGCGAGCAGGATTGTGCCGCCAACCACGCCAATCGGCATGTCGCGTTCGGTAATATCGAGGCTCTCGCCCTGCCCGCTTTTGCGCGCCTTTGCAGCAGCCAAAGCCCCGGCAATGCCCTTGCCGATCGGACCGAGCATCTTGAGCAAGGTCCAGATCGCGGCAACGCCGATCGTTCCGGCACCGACAAAACGCACCTTCTCGCGGAATGTGGTCGAGACGAAATCAGCCAGTTCCGTACCAGCAGGCGCCCCGCCCGCCGTGAACATCGGCAGCAGCACGATCCAGCCGATGAACAAGCCGACCAGCATGGCGATGCCGACGGCAAGGCCGACCAGATGACCGACGCCGATCAGGGCGAGCGAGAAGCTGGTTGAAAAGCTGGTCGCTCCACTGCCCAGCTTGACCACGGTCCCGGCCTCTTCCGCGACGAGCTTCATCTTGGCGAGCAAGGTGTATCCGGCGGACAGCACAGCGGCGAGGACGATGGCGGCAAGGCCCTTGCGGTTTTCCTCCGCGCCGCCCACGCCCGCGCCGACCTTCAGCACTTCGGCAGCAGCGACGCCTTCAGGGTAAGGCAGGTCCGATCCGGTCACAAGCGCGCGGCGCAGCGGGACGGAATACATCACGCCCAGAATGCCGCCGACCGCGATCACCGCGACCGAAAGCCAATAAGGAAACCCGGTCCACCACCCGATCATGATCAGGCCGGGCAGGACGAAGATGATCGCCGACAAGGTTCCCGCTGCCGAGGCAATCGTCTGGACGATGTTGTTTTCCTGGATCGAGCTGTCGGAAAAGGCCTTGAGCAAGGCCATCGAAATAACTGCCGCAGGAATGGACGTGGCAAAGGTCAGGCCGATCTTCAGCCCAAGATAGACGTTCGCCGCCGTGAACAGCACGGTCAGCACTGCGCCCAGCGCAACGCCGCGTAGCGTCAATTCGCGCGGTGACTTGGTTTCGATGGCCATGCTTTACCCTCCAGTGCGCGGTGGATGGCACAGGCGGAGCAAGGCGAAAAGGTCAGTTGCGGCGTAGCAGGGGATAAGGGCTCACCGCCCCGCCCCAACCACAACGGGACACATCAGGACGCGCTCAGCACCCGGTGGAAGGCTTTGACAGCCTCGGCTTCGTCGCCGTTCCAGATAGCTCCAGACACGGCGAGAAAGTCGGCGCCCGCCTCAACCAGCGGCTTGCAATTGTCCGGCGTAATCCCGCCAATGGCGACGCAGGGAATTTCCATCAGCTCCTGCCACCAGCTCAGCAAGTCTGGTTCGGCCGTATACTCGGTCTGCTTCGTCGTGGTCGGGAAGAACGCGCCAAAGGCCACGTAATCCGCCCCAGCCTCACCCGCTTCCATCGCCAGATGACGACTGTTGTGACAGGTCACGCCAACCTGCGCCTCGCGGCCCAGGCGCTGGCGCGCCTCCTCAACCGTGCCGTCGTCTTGGCCGAGGTGCACCCCGTCAGCCTTGATCCGCTTGGCGAGGCTGATCGAATCGTTGACGATGAAGGCCACTTCGCGCGCGGCGCAGATTTCCTGCAAGGGCGAGGCAAGGCGCACGGCCTCATGCTCATCGATGCCCTTCACGCGGAACTGGAACGCCGCCACCGGGCCGGCATCGAGTGCACGGGCAAGGCGTTCAGGAAAATTGCCGCCGACTTCGAGCGGCGAGATCAGATAGAGCTGGCAATCGGTCATGACCCGCCCTTAGCCGCTTCGGTGCGGTTCCGGAACCGTTCATCGCACCGGCGCATTCCTCACGCCCGAATGCCACGCAGTGGTTCCGACTGTCCGGAAGCCACTACGTCGCCCGTACCGGGGCTTAGGCGGTCTTGACGGTCGACCCGTTGTAGATCTGGTCGATCGCTTCACCCAAGGCCGCGTCGAATTCCGCGTCGCTCATCTGGGCGCGCAGGTCTTCCAGGAGGGCGCGGCTGAAGCTGGCGATGATCCCGCGGTTCTTCGACAGTTCGACGCAGGCTTCCGGACGCTTGTAGCCGCCCGACAGGGCCACCACACGCAGCACCTTGGGGTGATCGACCAATGCGTCGAAAGTGCCTGGCTTCACCGGCAGCGAGAGCTTGAGCATGACCTGCTGGCCATCCGGCAGGGCATCGAGGTTCTTGAGGATTTCGTCGAGCAGGATCGCGTCGCATTCGGCGCGGGTTTCGCTCTTGATGTTCACTTCCGGTTCGATGATCGGCATCATCCCGTGCGAGAGGACCTGCTGGCCGACTTCGAACTGCTGCTTGACCACGGCGGCAATGCCCTCGCGGTTGGCCGAGTTGATGACCGAACGCTCCTTGGTGCCATAGACACCCAGCGCCTTCGAACGGCTGAGCAGCGCGTC
>CAZNBX010000112.1:0-1826 GCA_964571305.1 uncultured Novosphingobium sp. | reverse complement strand
TTCATCAACTGCACGCCGTTTTCCTCGGCCTCCAGGCCCTTGTCGATCTTAATGAAGGGAACAATGCCCTTTTCGATCAGCGCGGCCGGAACCGGCTTGCCCCCGGCGGTGCCGTCCATCGTACGCTCAAACAGGATCGCGCCGATTACCTTGCTGCCATCGAAAGCCTTCGAGGTGATGATCCGTTCACGCATGGAGTGGATCAGGTCGAACATTTCCGCTTCACTGGACCACGCATCTTCGCTGACGCCATAGCCGGCCAGCGCCTTGGGGGTTGAACCGCCCGACTGATCGAGAGCTGCGATAAAGCCGTTTCCGGCGGCCATCTTTGCGGTCATGTCGGCAGTGTTCATTTTTACGTTCCCTGTCCTTGCAAAGCGTTTTGCATACGTATGTAATTCAGAGCGCATAGCGGCGAGGCCGCGTTGCCGCAACCTCGCGCTTCAGGTTATTTTCAGGCTGTCTGCAGCGCGACTACGCCAGGCAGTTCCTTGCCTTCCATCCATTCGAGGAAGGCACCGCCAGCGGTCGAGATATAGGTGAAGTCGCCCGCCACACCGGCATGGTTCAGCGCGGCGACGGTGTCCCCGCCCCCGGCGACCGAAGTCAGAACGCCTTCCTTGGTCAGCGCTGCAGCAGAGCGCGCCAGGGCCACGGTCGCGGCGTCGAACGGCTGGGTTTCGAACGCCCCCATCGGTCCGTTCCACACCAGCGTGCGGCAAGTCTTGAGCACGTCAGCCAGAGCCTCGACGGCCTGGGGACCGACATCGAGGATCATTTCATCCTCGGCGACCTCATGGACATTGCAGGTACGCAGCGACGGCGGGTTTGCAGCAAAATCCTTGGCCACCACAACGTCATAAGGCAGGTGAACGGTGCAGCCGGACTTGTCCGCCGCATCGAGGATACCTTCGGCCGTTGCGGCGAGATCATGCTCGCACAGCGACTTGCCGACATTGACCCCGCGTGCGGCGAGGAACGTATTGGCCATCCCGCCCCCGATGATCAAGTGATCGACCTGGGTGACGAGGTGGGTCAGCACGTCTAGCTTAGACGAGACCTTGGCCCCGCCCACAACGGCTGCAACCGGCCGGACCGGCTGGCCCAGCGCGGCTTCCAGTGCCTTGAGTTCGGCTTCCATCGAACGGCCGGCATAAGCCGGGAGCAGATGAGCCAGCCCTTCGGTGCTGGCATGGGCGCGGTGCGCGGCGGAGAAGGCATCGTTTACATAGATGTCGCCATTGGCGGCAATCGCCTTGGCCAGTTCCGGGTCGTTCTTTTCCTCACCCTTCCAGAAGCGGGTGTTTTCCAGCATGGCGATGTCGCCAGGGCGGAGGATGCCGACGGCCTGTTCCACCACGGGACCGGCCACTTCCGGCACGAACATGACTTCCTTGCCCAGCACGGCCTGAACCGCATCAAGCGTCATCGACACCGACATGGTCGAAACCCGTTCACCCTTGGGACGGCCAAAGTGCGCGAGAAGCAGGACCTTCGCGCCCTTCGCGGCCAGTTCCAGAATGGTCGGCGCCGAGGCCCGCACGCGCGTATCGTCGGTTACGGCCCCTTCCTGCATCGGCAGGTTAAGGTCAACGCGGACCAATGCGACCTTGCCGGTCAGGTCCCCGAGATCGTCGAGCGTGCGGAACTTGGTCATTCAGATCCTCCGTCATCCCGGCACAGGCCGGGACCCAGGTCGAAATCAGGCCGCTATGGCAGCGGCTCCAGTGTGAGGTCTGGCCCCCGACTTGCGCCGGGGTGACAGGCCTTAGAGCAGCTTGCCCATCGCGCCAGCCGTGTCGACCATGCGGTTGGAGAAGCCCCAC
>CAZNBX010000111.1:5854-6084 GCA_964571305.1 uncultured Novosphingobium sp. | reverse complement strand
ATCTTGGGCGCGCCGGTGATCGAGCCGCAGGGGAACAGGGCGCGGATCATGTCGACCGGGCCCTTGTCCGGCATCAGGCGAGCGCGGACGGTGGTGACCATCTGGTGTACCGTGGGATAGCTCTCGACCGCGAAGGGACGCTCCACCTTGACGCTGCCCGCCTCGGCCACGCGTGACAGGTCGTTGCGCTGCAGGTCGACGATCATCAGGTTTTCGGCGCGGTCCTTTTC
>CAZNBX010000111.1:0-5844 GCA_964571305.1 uncultured Novosphingobium sp. | reverse complement strand
TGCGATTCTGCGAGTTCGCTGGCGAGCGCCGCGTCTTCGCCCTCGTCACGGCCGCGCGGACGGGTGCCCTTCATCGGCTTGACCATCGCCGCCCCGTCCTTCTCCGCGAAGAACAGTTCGGGCGAGCAGGACAGCAGCCAGTGCGAGCCATCGAAGACCAGCCCGCCATAGCCTGCGCCCGCCGCAGGACGCAGCGCGGCATAGAGCGCGACGGGATCGCCGCGGAACGATCCGGCAAGGTGGAAGGTCAGGTTGGCCTGGTAGATGTCGCCCGCTGCAATCGCCTCCTGCAAAGCGGCAAAGGCGGCGGCATAGCCTCCGGCGGAAAGCTGCGGCTCAAGCGGGCCGATCTGAGTGTGGCCGGGTTCGGAATGTGCGTTCAGCCAGTCCGGAACCTGCTCGGCGGGAATCGTTTCATAGTCCTTGAACGCACCGAACCACAGCAGCGGACCCATGGCGCCCGCGCGAGCGTCGGCCAGCGGCAGCAACCGTTCCTCCAGCGCCAGGCCCGCCTCATAGGCTATGTATCCGGCGAGTTCGAAGCCCTGGTCGCGCAATTCGCCAAGCCGGACCAAAGCCGGCGCGACATCGGCAGCACGGCGGGCAACCACGACTTCCACGGGCGCGCGATAGAGCCGCGCCGCGCTGGCCCCTGCCGGGCGGGCATCGTCTAACAGGATAAAGGGTTCTTGCGCGCTCATTCGATACCGTGGTTGGCCAATTCAACGCGCTTCTAGCGAGGCTTTGCCAAGGTTGCAAAAAGCCTATGCCCGGTTGAGCTCAGCCGAGCGGCAGGATCAGCGTTGCGGTCAGTCCGGCGACTGCGACGTCTGTGTCGAGACGGTTGGCCAGAGCAAGCCGTCCGCCGTGCTGTTCGGCAATCGCGCGGGCCAGCGTCAGGCCAAGTCCGGCTCCGCCCGTGGCGCTGTTGCGCGATGGTTCGCCACGGGTGAACGGCTGCATCATCGCCTCGATCTGATCCGGGGCAATGCCGGGGCCATCATCCTCGACCCGGATCAGCACTTGCCCGCCTTGGCGTTCAATCGCGATGCGCGCGGTCTGGCCATAGCGCAGGGCATTGACGACAAGGTTGCGCACCGCGCGCCGGACCCAGGTCGGACGCAGATGGAGCACAATGCGTCCAGCGGGGGTGAAGCTTACCGGCTCGCCCAGGTCTTCGAATTCCTCGGCGACCTGCCCGATCAGCGCGTTGAGTTCGGTCGGCTCGAGCGGATCGCGGGGTCGCCCGACCCGGGCGAGCGAGAGGATGTCATCAAGGCTGCGGGTGATGTCCTCGATGGTCGCGGCCATCTTGCCGCGCTCGGCCTCGTCTTCGACGCTTTCGATCCGGACCCGCAGGGCGGCGAGCGGGGTTTTCAGGTCGTGCCCGATGGCGCCGAGCATCACGTCCTTTTCATTCAGCAGCGCGGCAATGCGCTGTTCCATCGCGTTGTGTGCAAGGATCAGGCGGCGCACGTCGTCGGGCCCTTCCGGCTCCAGCTGGTCCTGGGTGTCGCGGTTGGCGGCGAAGGTTTCGAGCCGGGTGGTCAGCGCGGCAAGGGGCTTGGTGATCTGCCGTACGATCAGGGCGATGGCCCCGACCATCAGGGCATAGAGCAGCAGCGTCTGCGCAAGCAGGGTGCCCAGCATCGCCGGCTCACCCTGCGGCACCGGCACGCGCACGGTCAGCCACTTCCCGGCTTGGGGAAGTTCGATCGCGGCAACCATCAGGTGATGGGGGCGATCAGGCTCACGGCCGAGCATCCGGGCGCGGCGCTCCAGACGCTGCAGCAGTTTCGGGTCATCGGCCAGAGGACGGGTCGCGACCACGACCTTTCCGACTACCAGACCCTGCTCCTGCATGATCTCGCGCAGTTCGACGCCCGCATGACCGTAACGCGCATCAGGGGCAACCGCGGGAGCCTGAGTGTCGCTGTCGGCCCGCAAGCGCCGCTCGGCGTCGGGGGGCATGCGCTGGCCATCGTGGCGGAAGCGGCCATCGACCAGCCCTTCCTCGCGCGCGGCTCCGAACAGGCGCAGCGCGGCGGTATGGACCAGCGCGGCTTCGCGCCGCTCGGCCTGGGCGCGGTAAAGCAGGGCGGCGCTGATCCCCTGGGCGAGGAGCAGCGCCAGCGCGATGGCCAGCAGCAGCTGCCCTTGCAGGCTGCGCGGCCACAATCTTGCGCGAAGGTGTGCCATCAATTGCCGCGCGGCGGTTCGCGCCGGACGTCGGCCGCAAGCATGTAGCCCCCGCCCCAGACGGTCTGGATCAGGCTGGGATTGCGGCTGTCGGCTTCGATCTTGCGGCGCAGGCGGCTGATCTGGTTGTCGACTGCGCGGTCGAACAAGTGAGCCTCGCGGCCCTGGACCAAGTCGAGCAGGCGGTCGCGGTCGAGCACCTGGCGGGGGTGTTCGAGGAAGGCCATGAGCAGGCGGAACTCGACCGAGGAAATCGCCACGCTAACCCCTTCCGGATCGGTCAGCTTGCGTTTCAGCGGGTCGAGCCGCCAGCCATCGAACACGAAGTCGTGCTCTTCCTCGGCCTGGCTAGTTGCACCCTTGCTGGCGCGGCGCAGGACCGAGCGGATTCGGGCCACCAGTTCGCGTGGCTCAAACGGCTTGGTGACGTAGTCGTCGGCGCCGATTTCCAGTCCGACGATGCGGTCGGTCGCTTCGCCGCGCGCGGTCAGCAGGATGGTCGGGATTGCCTGGCTTTCGGCGAGGTGACGGCACAGCGACAGGCCGTCCTCGCCCGGCATCATGATGTCGAGCAAGACCAGGTCCGGGGCCGCATCGCGCAAGCGGGTGCGCGCTTCGGCGGCGCTGGCCGCCTGTTCAACGACAAACCCCTGCCGGACCAGATAGTCCGCCAGGGGCTCGAGCCGTGTCGCTTCGTCATCGACGCGGAGCAGGCGGGGCGGTTCGCTCTGGTCCATGGCTGCTCGAACCTGGGGTCAGGTTCCTTTGACGCGGTGTGATCCGCGTGTTCGGAATGATCCATTCCGCCACGCTTTGCGCCCATCTTCTGGCGCATCTGGGCATGATGGGCCTTGCGCTCTTCCGGGGTCAGCTTGCCGTCCTTGTTGGCGTCGGCCATGTCGAACATCCGGGCGTGAGCTGCGAGGAATTCGTCGCGGCTGACCGCGCCATCCTTGTTCGCATCGGCCATGCGCAGCATCATCATGCCGCCCATCATTTCGCCGCGCTTGCCCATGCGGTGGTCGCCCTGGCCCTTCGCTGCGTCCTTGCCAGCATGGGCAGCGGCGAATTCATCGCGGCTGACATTGCCATCCTTGTTGGCGTCGAGCCGGTCGAACATCTGGCCGCGGTGCGCGGCGCGGTCGGCCTGGTCGAGCTTGCCGTCGTTGTTGGTGTCCATCTTGGCGAACATCTCGGCAGCCTTGGCCTGGGCTTCGGCCTTGGTCACGGTCTTGTCGCCCATCGGATCGCCACCCGGCGGCGGGACCTGGGCAATCGCTGCGCCAGCGGCGGTGGTGAGCAGGGCGAGGCCGATCAGGGTCTTTTTCATCACGCGAACTCCTTGTCGCAAGAAACAGGAGAAACCACAGGACCGGCAGGGGGAGAGGGGAAATCCGGCCCCGTGGCTTCATGTAGCCTTTCTGGGGCCGGATTGTCGCGCATTTATGCCGAGTGGGAACGGAATTGTCGCAATTTGTCACAGCAGGGTGAGGCTGTTCATGTGCGGGCAAGCCGCTGACTGTCGCGGCTATTTTCCTTCCAGCGGCTGGCATGCCTGCTTGAGCCAGGCGAGAGCCGCACCTTCCAGTTGCGGGGCAAGGATTGCCTCCACCTTGGCATGATAGTCGTTCCACCAGACCAGTTCCTCGCGGGTCAGCAGGCTGGTGTCGACCAAGGTGCGGTCAATCGGTGCCCAGGTCAGGTTCTCGAACCCGAAATACTCGCCGTCGGACCCCGCAATTGCGCGCGGTTCGACCAGGACCAGGTTCTCGATCCGGATGCCGTATTCGCCCGCCTTGTAATAGCCCGGCTCGTTGGACAGGATCATCCCGGCCAGCAGTTCCTGGCTGGTCCCGGCCTGTCCGCCCGAGGCCTTGGCAATCCGCTGCGGCCCTTCATGGACCGAGAGGAAGCTGCCGACGCCGTGGCCGGTGCCGTGGGCATAGTCGAGGCCGACCTGCCACAGGGCATAGCGCGCCAGCGTGTCGAGCTGGCTGCCGATCGTGCCCTTGGGGAACACGGCCATGGCCAGCGCGGTGTGCCCTTTCAGCACGCGGGGGAAGCGGTCCTTGTGTTCCGCCGTGGGTTCGCCCGGACCGACCCAGACAGTGCGGGTGATGTCGGTCGTGCCATCGAGATACTGCCCGCCCGAATCGACCAGGTAGATCGAATTGGGGGCGATGGTCAGGTTCGATTCCTCATCGACCCGGTAATGCGGGCTGGCGGCATGGGGACCGGCGGCCGAGATCGTGTCGAACGACAGGTCGCGCAGCAGGTCCGATTCTTCGCGCAGGGCCTGCAGCTTGGCTGCGGCGGAGAGTTCCGTTTCACCGCCCTTGGGTGCCTCGACGCTGAGCCAGTGGAGGAAGCGAGCAATCGCTGCCCCGTCGCGGGCCTGGGCAGAGCGCTGCCCGGCCTGCTCGACCGGGTTCTTCACCGCCTTGGCCAGCACCGTGGGATCAGTGGTTTCGGCGACCTGTGCGCCCGCCTTGGCCAGCACGCCGAACACGGCCTGGACCGCACGTTCCGGATCGACCGCAACCTTCTTGCCCGCCAGCGCATGCAATTGCGGGACAAAGTCCGCGCGCGGCAGGATCGTCACCGCATTGCCGAGGTGCGCGCGCAGTTCGGGCGTGACCTTTTCCGGCTCGATGAATAGCTGGGCGGTGCCATCGGCATGGGCCAGCACGAAGGACAGCGCGACCGGGGTACGCTCGACATCGGTGCCGCGGATGTTGAGCAGCCAGGCAACCCCGTCGAGCGCCGAAACAACCGCCGCGTCCAGCTTGCGCGCGGCCAGCCATTCGGCCACTTCGCTGCGTTTGGCCTCGCTGGACTGGCCGGAATAGGCATTGTCATGGACCAGAGCAGCAGCGGGCGAAGGCGCCGGCTGGTCGGCCCAGATCGCGTCAATCGGGTTGCCATCGACCGGCACGAGTGTAGCGCCGCGCGCTTCCAGCGCCTTGGCCGTGGCGTCGGCCCAGGGCTTACCGTGAAGCCAGGGGTCGAAACCGATCTTTGCACCGGCGGCGGCATTGTCTGCCAGCCAGGCGGCAACGCTGGTCGCCGGGACCGACTGGTATTCGTAAAGCTGTCCATCGACCTGCTCGCGCACTTGCAGGGTATAGCGCCCGTCGACAAAGATCGCCGCCTTGTCGGCCAGCACGGCGGCAGTTCCTGCCGAGCCGCCAAAGCCGGTTAGCCAGGCCAGCCGCTGGGCATAGGCGCCGACATATTCGCTCATGTGCTCGTCGGAAATCGGGATGACGAAACCGTCGAGCCCGCGGGCCTTCAATTCCTTGCGCAAGGCGTCGAGCCGCGCTTCGTGTGTGTTCATCAACATGTGGTATCGCGAGTCCTGCTTGCGGGGACAATGCCGTCACCATAGACGGAGGGGATGGCTCTTACCACTCCCCCGATCGCTCCGAAGAAACCGCACAGCTTCTCCCACCACGGCATCACGATCAGCGATGATTACGCGTGGCTGCGCGATCCGGACTATCCCGAAGTCGACGATCCGGCAGTGCTGGCGCACCTCAATGCCGAGAACGCCTGGTTCGAAACGCGCATGGCCGCGCAGCAGGGGCGGATCGACACCCTGTTCAAGGAAATCAATTCGGCCTATGATCTGCTTTCCGACAAAGA
>CAZNBX010000110.1:5853-6094 GCA_964571305.1 uncultured Novosphingobium sp. | reverse complement strand
TTCGATTCCGGTTCGACCCACGCCTTCGTGCTGGAAAGCGGACGCTGGCCCGACCTGGAACGTCCTGCTGGCTGGACCGGCCCACGCGCCGATATGTATCTGGAAGGCAGCGACCAGCATCGCGGCTGGTTCCAGTCGAGCCTGCTCGAATCCTGCGCGACGCGCGGTCATGCTCCATACAAGGAGATCCTGACCCACGGCTTCACCATGGATTCCAAGGGCATGAAAATGTCCAAGAGCC
>CAZNBX010000110.1:0-5780 GCA_964571305.1 uncultured Novosphingobium sp. | reverse complement strand
ACATCATCCGCCTGTGGGCGCTGTCAGTCGACTTTACCGAGGATCACCGCATCGGCGACGAGATCCTCAAGGGTGTGGCCGACCAGTACCGCAAGCTGCGCAACACCTTCCGCTATCTGCTCGGCGCGCTCGACGGGTTCAGCGATGTGGAGCGGGTGGAGCCGGCCGCGATGCCGGAGCTGGAACGCTATGTCCTCGCGCTGGCCGGCAAGCTCGACGCGACGCTGCGCCAGGCGGTCAGCGATTACGACTTCAACACTTATGTCCGCGCGCTGACCGATTTCTGCAACGAGGACCTTTCGGCCTTCTTCTTCGATATCCGCAAGGACAGCCTCTATTGCGATGCGCCAAGCGATCCGAAGCGCATGGCCTATCGCACCACGCTGGACCTGCTGTTCCACGCGCTGATCCGCTGGGCCGCCCCGGTCCTGGTCTTCACCGCCGAGGAAGTCTGGGGCACGCGCTATCCGGATGATGGCTCGGTCCACCTGCTGGAATGGCCGGAAGTTCCGACCACCGAGGTCGACTTGGCGAAGTGGGCAGAACTTCGTGAAATTCGCTCTCTCGTAACTGCGTGCATCGAGCCGAAACGTAGGAACAAGGAACTCGGGTCTTCGCTCGAAGCAGACATCGAACTAAGTCTTACCGACGATGCTCCAGATGTAGATTGGTCCGAACTCTTCATAAGCGGACCGGTCACAATTGCTGCGCCTACATCGAACAGCCAAGTTGTGGATGAAGACGGAAACGTTTTCGAAATCCGTTATCTGAAAGGCGCGAAGGCTACACGCACCGAGCACCACAAGTGCGGGCGCTGCTGGCGGCACCTGCCCGAAGTTACGGAAGACGGTGCGCTCTGTTCACGTTGCGATCAGGTAACAGAGGC
The DNA here is from genome assembly GCA_964571305.1 of uncultured Novosphingobium sp. GTDB lineage: Bacteria > Pseudomonadota > Alphaproteobacteria > Sphingomonadales > Sphingomonadaceae > Novosphingobium. The sequence goes on along the minus strand of CAZNBX010000110.1, from coordinate 4,894 downwards.
CATGGACACGGGCGCATGAGCCTGTTTTCCGCCCGCCCCCGCCTGACCGGTCTGGCGCTTGCCGCTGCGATCTATTGGGTCGACCAGTGGCTCAAGCGCATGGTGGCCGGCCCCTGGGGTTTGCGCGAGATCGGCGATCACCTGCCGCTGCTGCCGTTCTTCGACCTGACCCGGACCCATAACTATGGCGTCTCGCTGGGCATGCTTACCGCAACCTCGATGGAAATGCGCTGGGGCCTGGTCGCGCTGACCGCCGTAATCGCGCTGGTCGTGCTGGTCTGGATGCTGCGGGAAAAGGTGTTGGGCGAAATCCTGCCCCTCGCCATGGTTCTGGGCGGTGCGCTCGGCAATATCCGCGACCGCGTGCGGTTCGGCTATGTCCTCGACTATGCCGATTTCCACATCGGCGATTTCCGCCCCTTCCTGATCTTCAACCTGGCCGATGCGGCAATCACCCTCGGCGTCGTTATTATCCTTGCCCGCAGCTTCCTGATCCGCGAAAAGACGGACCAGCAACCGGCGGGCGCTCCCGCCTCGGAGAATTGATACCATGCGCAAGTCAGCCCTGATCGTCCTTGGCACCTCGGTGCTGCTGTCCGCGTGTGGCGGCGGCGGGCTGTTCAATCGCCAGCGTCCGGACGAATTCGCCGTCCAGCGCCAGGCGCCGCTGGTCGTTCCGCCCGATTTCGCGCTGGTCCCGCCGGCTCCCGGCGCGCCGCGCCCGACCGACCAGAGCACGGCCGCCCAGGCGCAGGGTGCGCTGTTCGGCCCCGCCGCTCCGCGCTCCGGCGTCGAAACTTCGGTCAACCAGCTGTCCGGCCAGGCCGCTCCGTCGATCCGTTCGACAGTAGGCGATCCGGCCACCCAGACCGTAGCCAAGGGCGACGCCACCCGCGACATCATCGCCGCTCCCGAAGGCGACGGCCGCGAAGCACAGACGGCGGTCGGCGGCAACTAAGCCGCTCTGGATTTAGAGATTACGAAAGGGCTCGGGGCAACCCGGGCCTTTTTTGTTGGCTGATGGGGAAAACTATTCCTCGCCGGTCTCGTCGGCGATCCGGCTGACCAGCAGCTTGTCGATCTTGCGGCCGTCCATGTCGACCACTTCAAAGCGCCAGCCCTGTTCGTGGAAATGCTCCCCTTCGTGGGGCAGCTTCTTCATCACCGAAAGCGCGAAGCCCGCAGCGGTGGCAAAATCACGGTCTTCGGGCAGGTCGATGCACAGCCGGTCGGACAGGGCGTCGGCGGGTAGGGAACCCGCGACCAACAGGCTGCCATCCTCGCGCTCGACCACCATCGGCTCGTCGCCTTCATCCTGGTGGCTGGCGAAATTGCCGACAATCGCGCTGAGCAGGTCAGCCGGGGTCACCACGCCTTCGAGATGCCCATATTCGTCATGGACCAGCGCCATCGCAACATCGGACTGCTGCAACAGGCGCAGCGCGTCCATTGCGTCGAGCTGGTCCGGGATAACCTCGGCCTTGCGCATCAGGCGGGACAGCTGAACTTTGCGGCCTGCCAGCATCATCGCCAGCAAGTCCTTGACCTTGACCACGCCGACGATGTTGTCGGGGCTACCGTCCGCCACGGGCAGCAGCGAATGCGGGCTATCCTTGATCGCGGCGCGCACTTCCGCCTCGGTCGCACGGCGGTCGATCGTATCGAGCTCGGTCCGGGGGGTCATCAGTTCGCGGACCGGACGATCGGCCAGGCGCATGATCCCGGTCATGATCTGGCGCTCTTCCTCCTCGATCACGCCGGACCGGGTCGCCTCGGCAAAGACCAGGTGCAGTTCCTCGGCAGTCAGCGACTGGCCGTCCTTGCGCCGCACGCCAAGCAGACGAACCAGGAACGAGGACGAGCGGTCGAGCAACCAGACGAACGGCGCGGCGATCCGGGCGATCAGCGCCATCGGCCGAGACGCGACCATCGCAATCGGCTCTGCCGCACGCAGCGCGATCTGCTTGGGCACCAGTTCACCAACGACCAGACTGAAATAGGTGGTCAGCGCGATGACGATGGCAAACCCGGCTTCCTCGGCCCAGTCGGCCGGCATGCCCAGCGCGGCGAGCCGCTCACCGGTAGGGCCGCCCAGGCTCGCGCCGGAATAGGCACCGGCGATGATCCCGACGAGGGTGATGCCAATCTGCACGGTCGAGAGGAACTTGCCCGGATCGGAGGCCAGGACCAGCGCGGTGCGCGCGCCCTTGTGCCCGCCTTCTGCCGCCAGTTTGAGCCGCGCCGGACGCGCGGATACGATCGCCAGTTCCGACATCGCGAACAGGGCATTGAGCAGGATCAGCCCTGCAATGATGATCACGTCGGTCCATGGATAAGGTGTCACGTTCGATCCGGTAGCAGGTTTGGCCCGAAAGGATAAGTGCCTCTGCACCCAGCGGTTGCGCGGCTGGAACTTATGGCCCGCTAAACCGTTGACATTGCGCCCTGTCAGGTTTCATTCATACGCCAAAATACAGGGTCGAGACGACTTCCGTTCAAGCGAAGGGGAACGATGATGATAAAGACCCGCTGGCTCACTTCCGGTTTCGTCGCAGCTGCGCTGCTGACCACTTCGGCCTGCGTGACCGATCCCAATACCGGTGAGAAGAAGATTTCCCGCACCGCCATCGGCGGGCTGGGCGGCGTGGTTGCCGGTGGTTTGCTGGGCGGCCTGATCGGCGGCAAGACCGGCCGCATCATCGGTGCCGGCATCGGCGGTGTCGCTGGCGCGGCGGTCGGCTATCAGATGGACAAGCAGATCAAGGAACTGAAGGAGCAGACCGCCGGATCGGGGGTCGACGTGACCGAGACCGACAATGGCAGCGCGATCCTGGTCAACCTGCCCGACGGCGTCACCTTTGATGTCGCCAGTTCAACGCTGAAGCCGGAATTCCGCGCCACGCTCGACAAGGTCGCGCAGAGCCTGATCCAGTATCCCAACAGCCTGGTCGACGTATACGGCCACACCGACTCGACCGGATCGGACGCCTATAACCAGACGCTGTCGGAAAGCCGCGCCCGCACGGTGATGAACTACCTGATCTCGCGCGGCGTCCCAGCGGCGCGCCTACGCAGCCAGGGCTTTGGCGAGACCATGCCGGTGGCGTCGAACGACACCGCCGATGGCCGCGCCCGCAACCGCCGCGTCGAAATCAAGATCGTGCCGATCTCGCAGGACGACGTCGCCGCGGCCCGCTCCGGCCAGTAAACGGCCGAACATCCGGTTTCACCGAGAACGGCTCGCCCGCAAGGGCGAGCCCTTTGTCTATTCGCTTTCGGCCAATTCCCGCGCCCGGCCCGCCAAGCGGTCAACCGCTGCCTGATGGATCGCGGAAGAGCAAACGAGGACGCCAAAGGCGCGCGGATCGCGCTTGTTGTAGCCGAGCGGCTGGCCAAACGCGTCGGTCACCGCAGCACCAGCCTCGCGCGCGATCAGGGCGGCGGCGCCGATGTCCCATTCATAGCCCCAGCGCAGGGTGGCAACCAGATCGGCCTCGTCGGCAGCAACCATCGCTATGCGCAGCGCAATCGAATTGGGCTGATCGACCGCAGTCAGGTCGGCATCGCTCTTGGGCAGGGCCTGGGCCGGCACCCGTGCTCCGGCGATATGCTTGCGCTGGCTGGCGACCAGCCGCTTGCCATTGCGCCAAGAACCCTTTCCGGCTTCGGCATGCCAGAACTCGCCGCGTGCCGGGGCATCGAGCATGCCCAGCAAGGGCCTCCCCGAGCTGACCAAAGCGACCGAGACCGACCAGCCGGTCCGGCCACGGATGAAATCGCGGGTTCCGTCGATCGGATCGACCAGCCAGATCAGCCCGCCCTCAAGCCGTTCCGGTGCATCAATCGTTTCTTCTGAAAGCCAGCCAGCGGAAGGCAGCAATTGCCCCAGTTCGCGCTTGAGGAATTCGTCCACGGCCAAATCGGCGGCGCTGACCGGGCTGCCGCCATGCTTTTCCCAAATCGTCGGGTTATGGCCGTGCCCCGGCCATGCCCCGAGCGCGATCTGGCCGGCCTCACGGACGATCGATTCCAGGCGCTCGCGGTCAATCAAGCCACTGCCTTCGCACTATTTAAGAATGACTCGCAACTGGCGTTCATATTTCTACCTTGGAAGGGCTTCGAGGCCTTTTCAAGGCCGCTTGCCTGTGCTTAGGGCATCCGCATTCCCGGTGCCAGCACCACACCCCACGGAGCCATTCACCCATGAACATTCACGAGTATCAGGGCAAGGAACTGCTCAGCCGTTTCGGCATTGCCATCCCCAAGGGCATTCCCGCCATGACCGTCGCTGAGGCCGTCGAAGCCGCCAAGCAGCTTCCCGGACCGCTCTATGTGGTGAAGAGCCAGATCCACGCCGGTGGCCGCGGCAAGGGCAAGTTCAAGGAACTCGGCCCCGATGCGAAGGGCGGCGTCCGCCTGGCGAAGAGCCTCGAGGAAGTGGAAAGCCACGCCAAGGAAATGCTCGGCAACACCCTGGTCACCATCCAGACCGGCGACGCGGGCAAGCAAGTCAATCGTCTCTACATCACCGACGGCGTCGACATCGGCAAGGAATACTACCTGTCGATGCTGGTCGATCGCGCCACCGGCCGCATCGCCATGATCGCTTCCACTGAAGGCGGCATGAGCATCGAGGACGTTGCCCACGAAACCCCGGAAAAGATCACCACGATCACCATCGACCCGGCGGAAGGCTTCATGCCGCACCATGGCCGTGCGCTGGCTTTTGGTCTCAAGCTGAAGGGCGATCTGAACAAGCAGGCCCAGGTGCTGGGCAAGCAGCTGTACGATGCTTTCGTCGCGCTCGACTGCTCGATGATCGAAATCAACCCGCTCGCCGAATCGGACGGCAAGCTGCTGGTGCTCGACACCAAGATGAGCTTCGATTCGAACG
>CAZNBX010000109.1:0-6147 GCA_964571305.1 uncultured Novosphingobium sp. | reverse complement strand
CGCCACGGGCGAGCAGATCCGCCTGATGGGCGAACTGGCGCGAGACTATTCGTTCGACGAACTGCGCGTGACCCATGCCCAGAACATCGTCCTGCCGCACGTGAAGAAGAGCGAGCTCTACGCCCTTTGGCAAAAGCTGGACGCAGCAGGCCTCGGTACGCCGAACCTTGACCTGATCGGCGATATCATCGCCTGCCCGGGTCTGGACTATTGCAGCCTGGCCAATGCCCGCTCGATTCCGGTGGCGCAGAAGATCAGCCAGCGCCTGTCGGGCAAGGCCCAGGAAATCGGCGAGCTCAAGCTCAAGATTTCGGGCTGCATCAATGCCTGCGGCCACCATCACGCCGGCCCCAGCGGCAGCCTCGGCGTCGACAAGAAGGGGGTTGAAAATTACCAGCTCCTGCTTGGCGGCTGCGAAGGGGCTGACACCTCGCTCGGCCAGATCACCGGCCCCGGCTTTGACGAGAACGGCATTGTCGATGCCGTCGAGAAGGCCACCCAGGTCTACCTTTCCAACAAGCAGGGCGAGGAACGCTTCCTCGATACCTACCGCCGCATCGGCATGGCCCCGTTCAAGGAGGCGATCTATGGCTGAAGTGCAATACCGCTTTCGCAGCGATGAGCCGGTGGCCGATCCTGCCGTGACGGTCGATGCCTTCGGCGACCAGACCAACGCTGCTGCGGTGCGGCTCGAACCGGGCGACGACGCCCGCGACCTGCTGCCGCACCTTGGCCGCTTGCAGCTGATCGAAGTGAACTTCCCGGTGTTCGGCGACGGTCGCGGCTATTCCGCCGCGCGCGTCCTGCGCGAGGCGGGCTACCAGGGCGAACTGCGCGCGGTGGGTGAAGTGCTGGTCGACCAGATCGCCCATATGCGCCGCTGCGGGTTCGATTCCTTCGCACCCGATACCCCGCTCGATCTGACCGACGCGGACAATGCGTTCAAGCGCTACGACCACGTCTATCAACCCACCACCGACCAGCGCGCGCCGATCTGGAAGCTGCGGCATGGGTGAAGCCGCGCGCCGCATTGATCGCTTCGACATTTCGGCCCGGTTCACCGCTGCCGATGCCGAGGCGCTCAATGCGCGCTTTGCGGACGTTCCGACCAAGGACATGCTCGCCGCCGTGCTGGCCGAAGGGCTCGCCGGGAGGGTCGCCGCGGTTTCCAGCTTTGGCGCGGAGAGCGCAGTTCTGCTCCACCTTATCGCCAGCGTCGATCCGTCAGTGCCGGTGCTGTTCCTCGACACCGGTAAGCACTTTCCCGAAACCCTCGCCTATCGCGACGAGATTGCGGCGCGGCTGGGCCTTTCGAACCTGATCAACCTGACTCCGGATGCAGCCTTGCTCGCGCAAAAGGACGAAACAGGGCTGCGCTGGTCTTACGATCCGGACGGTTGCTGCGAAGTGCGCAAGGTCCTGCCGCTGGCCGGCGCATTGGAGGGCTTCGACGCCAGCTTTACCGGGCGCAAAGGCTTTCAAAGTGAGACCCGCGCTGGTCTGCCGCGGTTCGAACTGGACCAGACCGACGCCGCCGGGCGGCTCAAGGTCAACCCGCTGGCCGATTGGTCAAGCGACCAGATCCAGTCCTATTTCGCCGCGACCGGGCTGCCGCAGCACCCCTTGGTCGCACACGGCTATCCCTCGATCGGCTGCATGCCCTGCACCAGCAAGGTCGCCCCAGGCGAAGACCCGCGTTCGGGCCGCTGGAAGGGCTGGGACAAGACCGAATGCGGCATCCACGTCGATGGCGCGGTCAGCGAGCTTCCGCCGGGCTATGATCCCGCATTCTAGAGCAGGTCGTCGAGGAACAGGCTGACAAGGCCGGCCTGGCTGGTCACGCCCGCCTTGGCGTAAACCTGGCTCAATTGCGCCCGCACCGTCCCTTGCGCCGCACCGCGCAGGCGTGCGATCTCCGCCGCATCGCAGCCTTTCAAGGCGAACAGCGCGACATCGCTTTCCGCCGCTGTCAGGCCCCAATCGGCAAAGCGCGCCTCGATATGCTGGGCAAGCGCACCCTGCGCCACGGCAAGCGCCTGTTCGCGCCGCTGCGCCTCGGCCAACAGCAGGCGCATATGCCAGGCACCCAGGAACACCCCCATCAGCAGGGCAAAGGCAATCACCGCCTCGATTACGATGTGGACGGTTATCCCGCTTTCGGTCACGTCACCCAGAGCATCGGCGACAAAGAACACCGCTGCCACCGCCTGAACCACGACGACGACCGCGACCAGCAGCGTCTGCCGGTCGCGGTTCAAAAAGCGGGCCTGACGAATTGCGGCCATCATTCATCCTGTCAGTTCCGGCGATTACCACCCGGAACCATCGATCCAACAATCTCGCGCCCGGAACGGCGCGTTTCGAACACTACACCGGCAAGGTGCAAGGCGATCAGGACATAGAGCAAATTGACGGCAATTTCGTGCATTTCCTCGAACAGCTCTTCGCCCTCGCCTTCGCCGCCTTCGCCCCGCTCGCCGCCTTCATCGGCAAAGGCTGGAGCGATCAGCGCGTTGCCGATGGAAAGCGCAGCGCGTTCGTGTTCCTCGTCCTCGCTGGCCTCTTCCCCACCTTCGCCCTTGCCGCTTTCGCCGCGCTCACCGCTAACGGCATTGGGATCGGCGGGAGGCGGGCCAGACATGGCGATGCCGCTTCCGGCTATGACCAGCAGCGTCGCCCAGATCGCATAGGCCATCATCGCGCCGAGCGGATTATGCGAGCGATGGCGTACCACCTCGCCTCTGCAGATTTCGCCGATATGGGCGAGTGCCCGCTTTGGGCTGGGCGGAAAGGCTGAAAAGCGCGCTTCGGCTGGACCAATCAGGCCCCACAGCAGGCGCAGGCCTAGCAGGCCCGCCAGACCATAGCCGACCCAAATGTGCCAGCCAGAGCCTTCCTCGGTGAAAATCGCATTGGCGATCACCGCGGTGACGACGCCCCAGTGGGTCAGCTTGATGATCGGGTCCCAGGCCCGGGGCCGTTGAACTTGGTCTTCCATGGCAAGTGCTCCTGCTCAAATTGCAGGGCCTAGATGGACAGGTCGACCAGCTTTGCCGAGCCACAGCCGTTTATATTGTGGGCTTTAAGCGCCTGCTTAGGCGCCGCGGCGCGGCATCATCCGCAGCAGGACATTGTCCTTCAGCACATAGTGATGAAGCAGCGCAGCCAAGGCATGTAGCCCGACCAGCCACAGACCAATCTCTGCGCCCAGTTCGTGCAGTTCCTTGATCTCTCCGGCCAGTTCCTTGTTCGGGCCGATCAGCGCCGGCAGTTCCAGTCCGAAGAACGGGATCGGCTTGCCTGCGGCACTGAGGATCATCCAGCCAGCAATCGGCAGGCCCAGCATAAGTGCATAAAGCGCGAGGTGGGTCGCCTTGGAGGACCACTTGCGCCACGCCGGTTCCGGCAGTTCAGCGGGCGACGGGGTCATCAGCCGCGCGACAATCCGCACGACCACCAGGGCGAGGACGGAAAGCCCCAGCATGAAGTGCCACGTCGTCAGCGCTTGGCGAGTGGCGCTGCCGCGGGGGTAATTTTCATGCAGTTCAATCGCCGTAAAGGTGGCAACGATGACCAATGCCATCAGCCAATGCAGCGCGATGGACAGTTTCGAGTAGCGATCGCTAGGGTTTGTCGTGCTCATAAACCCAGTTTAACGCAAAAGCCGACTGGGGCAATTGTCTTTGACGGATCAAAGCCAGCGATTTTCGCGATACCAGTCGGCGGTCGCCTTCAACCCCTCACGTGTCGGTATTTCCGGCCGCCACAGGCTGCGCGGCGGCCGGGCGCCATGCGTCACGACCCAATCCGGATGGCTCATGTAGCGGGCGCGGTCGAGTGTCAGCTTGGCGCGGTCGCGGCGCAGGAAACGGTCGGCCTTGGCGGCCCGCTCCAGCGAGGCACGGCTGAGGTGGATCACCCAGGGGCGACGCCCTAAGGCCCAGCCGATTGCGCGGGCCAGCTCATAATGCCCCCAGCCCTGCTTGCGCCCGTCATCTGGCTCAAAAATCTTACCGGTGACGCCCTCTCCTCCTGGCACAAGCGCGAGTAGCAGACGGGCCAGATCGGCGACGTGGATCACCGAGGTACGCCCATCGCTCGGCGGCATCGGCATCAGGCCCCAGCGCGCGATACGAAACATCTCGAACATCTCGGTATCGCGCGGGCCATAGATCGCGGGCGGGCGCACCATAGTCCAGTCCAGCCCACTCGCCGCAACCAGCTTCTCGGCTCGCGCCTTGCTTGCGCCATAGATCGAAAGGTCAGGTTCCCGCGCCGAAAGCGAGGACACGTGGATGAATCGCTGCACACCTTCGGCCAGGCAGGCTTCGATCACACTAAGCGTGCCGGTGACGTTCCCTACCTCAAATCCGGCGGCGTCGGGCGCGTTGACCACCCCCGCAACGTGGATCACTGCTTCGCTGCCGCGCACCAGCTTGCGCAGCGCCGCCGTGGCCTCCAGATCGCCGCGCACCCATTCGATCCCTTCGCGGGCCACTTGCTCGCGGCGGGTCAGGGCCTTGACCGGAATGCCTTCCTGCTCTGCCCGTTCGAGCAAGGCCTGTCCGACAAACCCGGTCGCGCCGGTTATGGCTATGGTCACAGGACGACCATCTGGTCGCGGTGGACCACGGCGGAACGCGGCGCATAGCCGAGGATCTCGGCATGATCGGCGGACTGGTGACCCATCAGGCGGGCGCATTCCAGCGCGTCATATTCCGCCAAGCCATGCGCCAGCACCGTGCCATCCTCGCTGCGCACGGCCACGGCATCGCCGCGCAGGAACTCCCCTTCCACCGAGGTGACACCGGCGGCGAGCAGGCTTGAGCCCTTGCCCAAGGCGCGCGCAGCACCTGCGTCAATCACCAGCGCCCCTTTCAGGCGCAGACGCCCGCCAAGCCAGGCCTTGCGCCCGGCATCCTTGCGCTTGGGCAAGAACAGCGTGCCGATCCCGTGATCGGTCGCGCGGGCAATTGGCGCATCATGCAGGCCCGACGCGATGGCTAGGGCAATCCCGGCGCGTTCGGCAATCTCGGCCGCTTGCAGCTTGCTGGTCATTCCGCCCGAGCCCATACCCGAGGAGCTACCGCCGGTCGCCATGGCGTGGATTTCCGCCGTCACGCCGCGCACCTCGGCCAGCCGGGTCGCGCCGGGCTCGGCCGGATTGCGGTCAAACAAGCCATCCACGTCGGACAACAGCAGCACCGCGCTGGCCTGTGCCGCCTGGGCAACCCGAGCGGCAAGGCGGTCGTTGTCGCCAAAGCGGATTTCCTGCGTCGCGACGGAATCGTTCTCGTTGATCACCGGCACAGCCCCGGCATCGAGCAAGCGGGTCAGCGTTGCGGTGGCGTTGAGATAGCGGCGGCGATCCTCAAGGTCTTCCAGCGTCAGCAGCAGCTGCGCGGCGGTAATCCCATGCGCGCCCAGCAGGTCGGCCCACAGTCCGGAAAGAGCAATCTGCCCGACAGCCGCTGCAGCCTGCGCATCGGCGAGGCTACCGCGCCCGCCCTTTTCCAGCCCAAGCCGCGCCGCGCCCAGCGCAATCGAACCGGAGGAAACCACGATCACTTCCTGACCGCGTGCCTTGGCGGCGGCGATCTCTGCCACCAGGCCTTCCAGCCAGTCGCGCCGCACGCCCTGCTTGCCAACCAGCAGGGACGAGCCGACCTTGACCACCAAGCGGGGGCAAGCGGCCTTGTCGGCGAAGTCGGAGAGGCGGGCGATCTTCATAGCCCTAGCCGATTAGGCAAATGTGCGCGCGATGCAACCTTTAGCGGGCAGACAGGATCACACCGGTGACCAGGGCTTTTGCTCGCCCTCTTCCTGCTCGCCGCTGGGGCGTTCGGTCACGGTCGAGGCAGGAAGGTGTTCGATCACCGCATCAAGCAGGGCATCCATGCCCTTTCCGGTCGCGCCTGAGATCGGATAGACCTTCTTCGCGCCAGCCGCCTTCAACTCCTTGATAAAGGCATCGACCAGCTCGCGGTCAACCGTATCTACCTTGTTCAGCGCGATCAGCCGGGGCTTTTCATCCAGGCCGTTGCCATAGGCGGCAAGTTCATCCTCGATAATTTCCAGCGCCTCGGCCGGATCGGTCCCGTTGATGTCGATCAGGTGGATCAGTACGCGGCACCGTTCGATATGGCC
>CAZNBX010000108.1:0-6165 GCA_964571305.1 uncultured Novosphingobium sp. | reverse complement strand
TCGTCATTGCGAACGACGCGCTCTCCCATCTGAGCTACGGCCCCGTTCCAGTGCGTACGCGGCCAATTGCCTCAGCCGCGTGCGAGGGGCTCCATTAGCGAAAGCGAATGCCGCTTGGAAGGGCTATTTTTACCGCGGTGTCGTGGCTGGTCCCGAGGCGGCAGCGGCACCGACCTCTGGCAGAAGCACCGGAGCGGCAGCTGACTTGGGAGCATATTTTGCGTCCCATGCGGCAGCGTCTGCCTGGTACTGTTCGTAGGCCAGGAAAAACTGGTGGAACACGCTATCCAGGAATGCCAGGTTGCGCTCGGCAAAGCTGGGCAGATCGGCCGGCTTCACCAGCATGGACTCGCGCGCCATGACCAGCGCCGCATCGCAGAACTTGGCCACGGTCGCTGGGTAGGCGAAGTAGTTGTAGACCTGCGTCATGTAGGCTTCGCGCGGGCGGATCCAGTCGGTCCCAAACCGCTTGCGGTATTCGCTGTCGACCGTCTTGTTGGCCGTGGCCAGCGCCTTCTTGTTGCCGGTCAGGAACTTCTTGTAGCCGACCAGGATGTCGGCATGCTCCGGATTCAGGCAGTTGAGCGCCGCGACGTTGTAGGCGGAGCGCAGGTTCCAAAGGGTCTGCGCCGGGGTAATTCCGGTGTTCAGCGTCATGCGCACACCGTTGAGCCCAAGCGGCGGGACCGTAAGCCCGGGAGCGGCACCGAGCGGCGGCAACGGACGCGGCGGAATATAGACCACCGGAGCCGGCGGCGGTGGCGGTGGAGGGGGTGGCGGCGGCTTGGGCGCACAGGCTGCAACCGCACTGATTGCAACAGCCACCACACCTGCAAGTACAACCTTCTTCACGCGCAATCCCATCCTCAGGTCCGAATATAGGCAAGTACCGCTGCAACCCGTACTTCCGCGCTTCCTAGTCGCTTCCCGGCGGAAAGCAAATGCCCGGGACCCCCAACGGCGCCCCGGGCATGACAATGTGTTTCCGGCTTGCGCTTAGTCGCGGTTGCCGAGGAAGCTCAGCAGGAACTGGAACATGTTGACGAAGTCGAGATAGAGCGACAGCGCGCCCATGATCACCACTTTGCCCATCATGTCAGTACCGGCGACGTAGTAGTAGGTATCGCGCAGGCGCTGCGTGTCCCAAGCGGTCAGACCAGCGAAGATCAGGACGCCGAGGGCCGAGATGGCCAGCGCCAGCGGACCCGACTGCAGCCATAGGTTGAGCAGCATGGCGATGATCAGGCCGATGACGCCCATGACCATGAAGCTGCCCATGCCCGACAGGTTGCGCTTGGTGGTGTAGCCATAGAGGCTAAGCCCGGCAAAGGCGCCTGCGGTGGCGAAGAAGGTCGTGGCAATCGACGGGCCGGTATAGACCAGGAAAATCGCCGAAAGCGACAGGCCCATCGACACGCTGAACAGCCAGAACAGCAGCTTGAGCGTGCTTTCCTGCATCCGGTTCAGGCCGAAGCTCATGGCGAAGACGAAGGCCAGCGGGGTCAGTGCGATCACCCAGCGCAGCGGGGTCGCCATCACTTGCGCGGCCATGCCCGAAGTGGCGAACAGCAAGGCGACAATGCCTGACAGCAGCACGCCCGAAGCCATGTAGTTGTAGATCGACAGCATGTAGCGCCGCAGGCCCTGGTCCATGACGACATTGCCTGCCGCCTGGCCATTGATCACAGGCCCGGCCCCAAAAGGCGAGCGGGTGGTCCGCGGGTCGTTCCAATTAGACATGACAAACTCCTTTTTCGCCCCGACATGGGGGCGATGCTCGGAATATCGTGCTAGTTGGTACAGGTTTCAAGCAAAACCGGACTGCTTCCGTCGCATTTCGACGAACGACTTTACGCCCTTGCGATGGCAGCCAGTTCTTCGCCGCGATCACGCGTCGCACGAAGGACTTCGGCGACGATCCGGGCAAAGTCGCCATCGCCGTCCATGACGGCCAATCCCGCCGCAGTCATCCCACCCGGGCTGGTCACGCGCCGCGCCAGTTCCTCAGTGCTTTCGGGCGAAATGGCCGCGAGCGTTGCCGCGCCTTCGACCATGGCGCGAGCAAGACGATCGGCCTGCGCAGGGTCAAGCCCGAGCGCTTCACCGCCTTGCGCCAGGGCGGAAATGAAGCGGTAGACAAATGCAGGACCTGAACCGGCCAAGGCGGTTACCCCGCCCAATTCGGCTTCGCTGTCCAGCCATTCCGGCGTGCCCAGCGGCGCCAGCAAAGAAGTGACTGACGCGCGGCCACCTTCATCCAGATCGTCACTTACCAGGCCGAGCGGCGACTTGCCGATGGCCGCGGCAAGGTTCGGCATGACCCGCACCACCGCAGTGGCAGTGGGGAAGCGTGCAGACAGGGTAGCAAGTTCCGCTCCGGCCAGGATCGACAGCAGAACCGCTCCCTCAACGACCCCCGTCAGGCCAGGTGCGACATCCGCCAGGGACTGCGGCTTAATCCCCAAAAGGACAAAATCGAACCGCTCATCGGGTACTTCGCGCAGCAGGCGAACACCTTGTGGAGCTTCGGGAAGCAGGGGGTCGACCACGGTGAAGTTCGCCGGGTCAATTCCCCCAGCCAGCCAACCAGCGAGCATCGCCCCGCCCATGTTACCGCAACCGCAGATCAGAATGTTCACACGCTTCTCCTCCCGCCCGTCTGTTGCAGAAAAGCGGTAAATCAGGCCTCGCCCGCCGCGTCGACCATCGAACTGGTCAAGGCTTCGGCAGGGGTCTTGTCGCCCCATAGCACGAACTGGAAGGCGGGATAGAAGCGGTCGCATTCCTCGACGGCCGCCTCGACCGCGGCCTGTGCCTGGGCGAGGCTAAGCAAGCCCTCGTCTCCCAGCAACATCGCATGACGGTAGAGCAGGACCGAGCCGTTGGACCAAAGGTCAAAGTGCCCGACCCAGAGCTGCTCGTTGACCAGGGCGAGCAATTCATAAACCGCCGCGCGCTTGTCATCGGGGACACGGATGTCCGGCAAGCAGAGCAGTTGCAGGACGTGGTCCTCGCGGCGCCACACTCCACGCAGGGTGTAAGTCGCCCAGGATCCCTTGATCTCACCCGAGATCTCGTCGTCGGCAACGAATTCGCAGGGCCACCCACGTGCATCGAACAGCGAAGCAAGCATGTCGACGGGAGCTGCATCCTCGTCGCGCTCATATTGGCGGTCGCCTGTTATCATGGAAGGGTGGATGCAGCGGCAGGGGGCACTGGACAATCCATGCGCTGCGCTGCCCTGCGCAAAACTCCATAAGACTGTTTACAAGGTGTGGAAAAGGAGTGGACGGTTTTACTTGTCAGCCGCCAGCGGATCCACGACCTGACCGGCCGGACTGGTCCAGATGAAGGCGCCCTGACGTCCAGCCTTCTTGACCTTGGCCACGAAGGCCTCGGCTTCCTTGGTCGAGCCGAACGGGCCGGTCAGCAAGCGGTTGGTCTGGCCCCACTCGGTCACCGAGGGCTTCTGCCCCTTGAACACCGCCGCGTCTTCCTTGGCGAATTTGCGCCAATCGAAGGCCAGCGCGGGCTTGTTGCGCCCAGCAGCAATCTGCACCCAGATGCGGCTAGGATGGCTCGGCTTGCCCTTGGCGTCCTTCGCCTTGGGATCGACCTTCGTCTTGGGATCGACCTTCGCCTTGGGATCGTCCTTCGCCTTGGGATCGTCCTTCGCCTTGGGATCGACCTTCGCCTTGGGATCGACCTTGTCCTTCGCGGCCTGGTCTTTTCCTGCCGGAACCTTCCCCGCTGCAACCTTGCCGGTAGGCTCCTTCGCGGCGGCAACCTCCTTGACCACGGGCTCTTTCTTCACCGGAGCAAGCGGCCGGACCGAACGCACGTCCACCGCGCCAGCCTTCGGTTCCGCGGCATCGCTGGGCGGCGCCAGATCGGCAAAAGCCTCGTCGAGCGTTGCCGGTTTGCGCGTAGGTGCGGGCGCGGGCTCCCGCATGGCAAGGGCAGGTTGGGCCGCTGCCGTTGCGACCGGTGCCACGATGGCTGGCGAAGCGGCGCGCGGTGCCGATGCCAACTGAACCGGAACGCTCTTCGGCGCTTCAACAACCTGAGCTGCGGGGCTGGCCGGGCGCGAGGCGGTCGCCGTTTCCCGGCTTACCACCGGTTCTGGCGGCGGCACGGCGGTTGCAACAGAACGGGTTGCCGGAGCTTTCGCGGTCTTCGTATCGCGCTTGACCTTGCCCGGCTGTGCGGCGGGGTTGGCGGTCGCAGCGGCGACCTGGACCCGCGAACGCGAATAGGCTGCCATACGGGGGTCATCCAGCCCGATCTCGGAAGCGCGGGGGAACCGGCCAAGATTGCCGGCTGCAGCCTGCTGGGCCGCAGTCAGCCGCGGCATATAGCGCAGATAGGCCGTGATCGCCGCCGCCATGTCCGCTGGCATGGTCTGCCGCGCGATGGCCTCGGCCTCGTCCGCCTGCCCGATGATCGCGAGGCCAAACGCGCGCGTGCGCCAAGCCGCCTTGTCCTGCCTTTGCAGAAGAGGTCCCAAGGTCGCATCCATGCCCTTGCGATCCCGGCTGATCGCCTGGCTCAAGGCCAAGCGGCGTAGCGTTTCGTCGTTCGGGGCCGCGGCAAGCGACTGGCGGTAGTACGCTTGGGCGGTTTGGCTGTCCCCGACCAGATCGAAGGCAAGCCCCCGGTCGGCAAGCCGAACCGGATCAATCGGTCCGGCGCGATCCGCCTCGTCAAACAGGTCGATGGCAGTGAAAGGGTCTTCGCTCAGCACATAGGCGCCAGCAAGTCCGGCTTTCAGCGCGACGTCAGATGGCTGGATCGTCAGCGCGCGCCGATAAAAGCCAATCGCCGCCGGAGCGTCACCCAGCTCAAGCGAGGCTTGCCCTGCCTCCTTGAGAGCAGCCACGTCCTGCGGGTTGCGGGCCAAGTGATTGAGCGCATCGTTGAGGCGCATGCCTGCCGATTTTTGCGGCACGGCCTGAACAACCGGGACCGCCACTTGCGGCGCTCCGGTTTTCTGTGCGTGGGCAGTGCCCGCCATGCCCAGCAAGAAAATCAAAACCGTTTTGGAACAGGTTTTTACAGGCCAGGCAGCGTGGTGCAACATCGACGAACGCGTTAACCTTCAAGAGCCCGGAGGCAAGTGGGGATTGCAGCGCCAGGCCCTGCAATCCCCAAGCTTAACGATGGCCGAACGAACGACCGATCACTGATTGTTCTGGCGACCCAGGAAGCGCGGGATGGAGATCGACGGACCATCGTCGTCTTCATCTTCTTCAGCCGCACGGCTGCCTCCGCGCGACAGGTTGGCCATGCGCTCGAACAGGGTCGCACCGCCACCAACACGGGGCGGGCGCGGCGCGGCAGGAGCAGCTTCCGGCTCGGCGCGGGTCGGCACGGGCGCCGGTTCATCACCGCCAAAGTCGAAGTCGTCACCGGATACCAGACCGCGACGACGGCCGGGCATGACCGGCGCATCTTCTTCATGGAGACGCGATGCATCGAGCAGCAGTTCGTCGTTCTGGGCGGCGGGAGCAGGCTCTGCTTGCAGTTCCAGTTCGAGCGGTTCGGCTGCGGTTTCCGGCGGCGTCAGGACCGGTGCCTGCCAATCATCGCCGGAAGGCGCTGCAGCCGGCTCAGGTGCGGCTTGGACCTGCGGCTCGGGCTGCGCCACCGGTTCCGGTGCAACTGCCACAGGTGCGGGTTCAGGCTGCGGCTGCGCAACGGGTGCCGACGGAATGGCAACAGCCGGACGGGTCGATCGGGTTGCGCCAAGGCTGAACTGGCGCGATGCCTCTTCGGCCTGTGCCGGGCTCTGCTCGATCCCGGTGGCGACCACCGAAACGCGGATCTTGCCCTGCAGGTCGGGATTGAAGGCGCTGCCCCAGATGATGTTGGCGTTGGGATCGACCAGTTCGCGGATGTGGTTCGCGGCTTCGTCGACTTCGAGCAGCTTCATGTCGTCGCCGCCGATGATCGAGATGATCACGCCCTTGGCGCCCTGCATCGACACGCCGTCGAGCAGCGGGTTGGCAATCGCCTTTTCGGCAGCTTCGAGCGCGCGGTTTTCGCCGCTGCCTTCGCCCGTGCCCATCATCGCCTTGCCCATCTCGGCCATGACCGAACGGGCGTCGGCGAGGTCGAGGTTGCTCAGGCCTGGCATGACCATCAGGTCGGCAATCGAACGCACCC
>CAZNBX010000107.1:5412-6177 GCA_964571305.1 uncultured Novosphingobium sp. | reverse complement strand
GCCCTCGGTCATCGCCCGGACGATCGCGGCGCTTGTCGACGATGGCGAGCGGCGCGTTGTCGAGGCGCTTCGCCAGCGCGCGGGCGCGCACCACGCCGCCCACGTCGGGCGAGACCACCATCAGCTGCTGGTCGCCATAGCGCGCCTGGATGTCGGCGGCCATCACGGGGGCTGCATAGAGATTGTCGGTCGGGATATCGAAGAAGCCCTGGATCTGCCCGGCGTGCAGGTCCACCGCCAGAACGCGGTCGGCCCCGGCAGTCGTGATCAGGTTCGCGACCAGCTTGGCCGAGATCGGCGTGCGCGGACCCGGCTTCCGGTCCTGCCGGGCGTAGCCGAAATAGGGCACCACCGCGGTGATCCGCTTGGCCGACGAACGCCGGAGCGCGTCGGTCATGATCAGGAGTTCCATCAGGTGATCGTTCGCCGGGAAGCTCGTCGACTGGATGACGAAGACGTCCTCGCCGCGCACGTTTTCGTGAATCTCGACGAACACCTCGTCGTCGGCAAAGCGACGCACGTCGGCATTGGTCAGTGGCAGCTCAAGGTAACCTGCAATGGCCCGCGCCAGTGGCAGGTTGGAGTTCCCGGCCAGGATCTTCATGGTACGCCTTCCCCGCAAGAATCAGCCCTGCGCGGCCCTTAGCCCAGGGACCGCCGATTGCAACAGCCTCACCGCGGAAAGAGTGTGAATCAGCTCTTGTTGCGGTGCTCGCCCGAAACCCAACGCACCGTACCCGAGCTGGCGCGCATCACCACCGACTG
>CAZNBX010000107.1:276-5402 GCA_964571305.1 uncultured Novosphingobium sp. | reverse complement strand
CCCAGGGACCGTCGAATGCAACAGGCTGGCGGTGGAAATGGGTGGATCAGCTCTTGTTGCGATGCTCGCCGGAAACCCAACGGACGGTGCCGGAACTCGCCCGCATCACGACCGACTGGGTCGTGACCAGGCCGTCCTTCATCCGCTTCACGCCCTTGAGCAGCGAACCATCGGTCACGCCGGTGGCGGCAAAGATGCAGTCACCCTTGGCCAATTCGTCGCGGGTGTAGATCTTGTTCAGGTCCTCGATCCCCCACTTGCGAGCGCGACCGCGCTCGTCGTCGTTGCGGAACAGCAGGCGACCATTGAACTGCCCGCCGACGCAGCGCAGCGCGGCGGCAGCCAGCACGCCTTCCGGCGCGCCGCCCGAACCCATGTAGAGGTCGATGGTGGTATCCGGATTGGTCACCGCGATCACCCCGGCCACGTCGCCATCGCCGATCAGCACGACGCCGCAGCCCAGACCGCGCAGTTCCGCAATCAGTTCCGCATGGCGCGGACGATCAAGCACGCAGACGATGATCTCGTCGGGGCGCACCCCCTTGGCAGCAGCAACGGCCTGGACGTTCTCGGTCGGGGTCTTGGCCAGGTCGATGATCCCCTCGGGATAGCCTGGCCCAACCGCGAGCTTGTCCATGTAGACATCCGGCGCGTTGAGCAGATTGCCCTCTTCCGCCACGGCCAAAACCGCCAGCGCGTTGGGCCCCGCCTTGGCGGTGATGGTGGTTCCTTCCAGCGGATCAAGCGCGATGTCGATCTTCGGGCCAGTGCCTTGTGCCGAGCCGACCTTTTCCCCGATGTAGAGCATCGGCGCTTCGTCGCGCTCGCCCTCGCCGATCACCACGGTGCCGTCCATCGCCAGCTCGTTGAGCGCGGCGCGCATCGCTTCGACGGCAGCCGCATCGGCAGCCTTTTCGTCCCCGCGCCCGATCAGCTTCGAGGCTCCGATCGCCGCTGCTTCGGTCACCCGGACCATTTCGAGCACCAAGACACGATCGAGAACCTGCGAGGCGGGCGTGGAAGACTTGGTCATGGCGCTGATAGGACTCCAATGAATAGGTATGTAGCGCGCGCTTAAACTGGCGCGGCGCTGCTGTCGAGTGGCAGTGGTTCAGCCCCGCTTAAGTGGCCATAACCACTGTGACCAGGCCGCGCTCGAGAGATCGGAACGTGCTCAAGATACTTTTCGCTCTCGTATTTATGCTGCCATCGGTTGCCTGGGCTCAGGACGAAGCCTCAGATCTGGACCGCAAGGTCGCAGAGCGAATTGAGCAGAGCCGCGCGATCTATGGAGTGCCCGACCCGCGCCTGCGCTGCCGCCCGAAACCCGGCAGCGACGAGATCGTCGTTTGCGTGGATCGCGGGGAGGACCAGCAGGTCGATCGCAGCCCGCCTGACCCGAATACGCTGGAAGGACGCCGCGCGCTGGACGGAGGCGTGCCCCGCGCGCCGCAATTCGACCGCGGTTATTGCGCCGAATGCCAGCATTTCGGCTCGGTGCCACCGCCCGTCTATTACATCGACATGAAAGCAATTCCCGAACCGCCGCCCGGATCGGACGCCGACAAGATCGCCAAAGGCGAAATGCGAGCGCCTTGAAGCGGGTTCAGTCGCCGAGGATCTGAAGAACCAGCGGCGGCTCGGTCAGGCTGTCCGAACCTTCGAGCAGTTCGAGCGCCTTGCGCACCGCGCTTTCCGGACCCTCGTGCGTCACCATGGCCACCATCACCGCATCTCCGGCGCGGCCCTTCTGGATCAGGCTTTCGATCGAAACCCCTGCGTCGCGCAAGGCGGCGGTGATCTCGGCCAGAACCCCTGGACGATCGGCAACCATGAAGCGGACATAGGCGCGGCCAAGCCGGTGACCCGTCTGCGCCGGACCAAGCGCCTCCAGTTCCGACACGGGCATGGAGAACGGATGGCCCACTTCGCCACGGGCAATGTCGATCAGGTCGGCGACCACCGCGCTGGCAGTCGGCCCATCGCCTGCGCCCGCACCCTGGAACAGCAAGCGGCCGGAGAAATTGCCCTCGGCAACAACCGCGTTGGTTGCGCCATCAACATGGGCGAGCGGATGATTGAAGGGGACCAGATGCGGCTGGACCCGCTGGAACAGCGCGGTCGAACCACTGCCGGTCTCGGTCTCGGCCATACCGATCAGGCGAATGACATAGCCCAGCGCATGGGCCTGCGCGATGTCAGCTGCCCGCAGGCGCGTAATGCCGACAGTATCCACCGAACCGAAGTCGATCTTCGAACCGAACGAGATGGCCGCAAGGATCGACAGCTTGTGCGCGGCATCGGTCCCTTCGACGTCGAACGCAGGATCGGCTTCGGCAAAGCCCTTGGCCTGGGCTTCGGCGAGGACATCGGCAAAGTCACGGCCGGTATCTTCCATGGTCGAAAGGATAAAATTGCAGGTCCCGTTGAGAATGCCGTATACCCGCTCAATCTCGTTCGCGGCGGCCCCTTCGCGCAGCCCCTTGATCACCGGGATGCCGCCGGCAACCGCAGCCTCGAACTTCAGCGCGACCTTCTTTTCCTCGGCCTTGCTCGCCAATTCCAGGCCGTGATGGGCAATCATCGCCTTGTTCGCGGTGACCAGCGCCTTGCCCGCTTCGATGGTCGTGCGCGCAAGAGCCAGGGCCGGGCCATCGGAGCCGCCGACCATTTCGACCACCACGTCGACATCCTCGCGCTCACCCAGGATGACCATGTCGTCTTCCCAGGCGTAGGGTGAAAGATCGACGCCGCGCGCCTTGTTGCGATCCCGGGCGGAGACCACCGTAATCTGGATCGGGCGGCCGGCGCGGCGCGCAATCAACTGGGCATTCGCCTCCACCAGTCGGATCACCCCGACCCCGACGGTTCCCAGTCCAGCAAGCGCAATCTTCAGCGGTTCGGCCATTTTTACCCCCTTTCGCGCTGGCCCTTAGGCGGCGGGCGCAAAGCGGGCAAGGGACAGAATGCTTCTCCCAAAGCTAGTTCGGGGTTCGCGAACAGCCGCCAAGTTGCTCCATCACGAAACGATAGTCGCTTGCTGCCGCGCTCCGGTCCCCGGCGGTTGCCGAAATGTTGGCCTCGACGGGAAGCTGGCGGGGGAGGAAACA
The DNA here is from genome assembly GCA_964571305.1 of uncultured Novosphingobium sp. Lineage (GTDB taxonomy): Bacteria > Pseudomonadota > Alphaproteobacteria > Sphingomonadales > Sphingomonadaceae > Novosphingobium. Next base: position 2,292 of record CAZNBX010000107.1, on the reverse strand, counting down.
GGCCAGGCGATACCAGGCCAGGCTATCGCGGCGGGGCGGTTCCGCGTCTGCAGAAACGAGTTCGGAGAAGGACACGGACCAGCGCGGAGTCTGCCCCGGAGAACGATGGACCGAAATCGCCGCCGGTTCACCGTTGGCGGTCGAAAGGAAAAACTGGCTTTCACTCTCGCCCGCAAGATTGCCTGGGACGAAGATCGCTTCACGTACCCCAGTGACCTTGTGAGCGGCGCCCGGCGCGTAAAGCTCTTTCAGGATATCGCGCAGACGCTGGTCGAGCGGAGCGTCCCACAGCAACTGTCCATCGGGACGAACCAGCTGCAATTCCCCAGGCCGACCGGCAACGGGACGGGCGAACAGGACGACGCTCTTCTTCTTGATGACCGGTGGCTTGCCTTTGGCGTCCAGCGGCAAGTCGACCAGGTAACGCAGCAACTCGCCCAGGGGCTGGGTTCCGGCGACAACACCTTCTGTCTTCGCCTCGACATAGAAGCGGGCCCAGCCAGGCTTCACGCCGCGGGCCCGTTCCGGCTCAACCGCGACAATCTTGCGCGGCTGGACCCGGATCACCATCGGAGCGGCATCGGCCAGGTCAGCGATGTCAGCGTAGTTCAACATGGCCGAGGCCGGCGGCGGCACCGGGCGCGAATCGGCCAGCGCGTCGCCAACCGGGAAAGAAACCGCAGTAATGGCGGCAAGCGGGGCAAGAAGGTTCCGGTTCAGGTGCATTGGACTGGTTCTGATCGCCTTGTTCTGGTTCGGCAAGCGCCCACTTGCTGGGAAGTGAGGGGTTTTTCAATCGGCCTTCCACCTTAACGAAGGTGAATCGGGAGTTAATGGATAAAGCGTTGCACCGGGCGGAAACGGCGGTTAAAGCACGGCCGAATACGGGCCAAACAATAATAAAGGCCCGCAATCCGGACATGTGGGCGGTTCTCGCTCGCGCGGTTTCGCGATTGACCCGCAGGGTGGAAATTAACAATCTGGGCGTCTGGCGTTTGCGATTCTCGCTTGCGGCAGGCGTCGGGACCGGGCCTCGGCCCGGTGGGACTGGTTTTAGGAGTGATGCGTCAGAATGGCTTACGCTGACCAAGAAGTTAGTGGCAATCGTATTGCCGCCTTTGTCGTCGTCGCCTTGCTTCACGTGGCTCTGGGCTATGCGCTGGTTACCGGCCTTGCCTACGAAGGGGTCAAGCAACTCGTGAAGAAGGTGACAACCGTCGACATCAAGAAGGACGAGCCCAAGGAGGAGCCGCCGCCGCCCAAGAAGGTCGAGGCAGCACCCCCGATTGTGGCTCCGCCGCCGAAGATGAACATTGCCACGGTCTCGCCTCCGGTAGAAATCGTGCAGACTGTTCCGCCGCCAGTGCCCCCGCCAGTAATCGTCGCGCCGCCGGCTCCGGTCGCAGCGCCGCCGCCGCGCGTTCAGCCCAAGCAGGCTACGCCGAAGGGCAATCCGGGCAACTGGGCGACGACCAACGACTATCCGACCCGTGCCCTGCGTGAAGAACGCGAAGGCACCACCAGCTTCCGCGTCACTGTCGGTCCTGACGGCCGTGTGACCAGCTGCTCCATCACCGGTTCCAGCGGTAGCCCGGACCTGGATGAAGCTACCTGCTCGAACGTGACGCGCCGCGCCCGGTTCAACCCGGCCACGGATGGCGAGGGTAACCCCACCACCGGCGCGTACAGCAGCCGCGTGCGCTGGGTCATCCCGAAGGATTGATCGTAAGGTTTTCGGAATTTCGGCCTCAAAGCGGGCCACACGGTTTCAACTAATTTCTCTATGAGAGGACTATCGCATGTTTTTTGAACTCCTCAACGCCGCTGCCAATGCGGCTCCGCAGAACAAGTTCGGCTTCGCCGAAGCTCTCCAGCAGGGCGGTTTCATCGCTTACGCAACGGTCGTCATCCTCGGCGTGATGTCGTTCGGTTCGTTCTTCATCCTGATCACCAAGTGGATCGAGCAGAACAAGATCATGCGTCAGTACAAGGACGTCCGTGGTGGCTTCTGGCGCG
>CAZNBX010000107.1:0-266 GCA_964571305.1 uncultured Novosphingobium sp. | reverse complement strand
TGCCAGCATCAAGGAAGGCGCTGCCAAGCTTGAGAAGAACAGCGCATGGCGCCAGATCGTCGACGACGGCCTTGCCGCTGAAGAAGCGCACAGCAAGATGACCGACGCCCTGGAAGCCCATGACTGGCTGCACGGCTCGCTCGCGCGTTCGGAAGCTTCGATCAACGCCCGCCTCGCCGGTGGCCTGCCGTTCCTCGCAACCGTCGGTGCAACCTCGCCGTTCATCGGTCTGTTCGGTACCGTGGTCGGCATCTACCGCGCGCTGA
>CAZNBX010000106.1:5040-6186 GCA_964571305.1 uncultured Novosphingobium sp. | reverse complement strand
GAACAGCGCGGCGAATTCCGCCGTGACCGCCGCGACGACCGTCCGCGCGAGCGCACCGAGCGTCATGATCGGGGTGAGCGCGCCGAACGTCCGGTGAAGATCCACCGCGACGCGGTGCGCCCGGTCGGCAATGCGCCGCGCGCAGACAAGCCCCAGGGTGGGCAGCACGGCGGGGAACAGCGCCGCAAGCCGGCCAAGAAGCCGAACGGCACCCAGCGCCGCTGGGGCTGATCACCCGCCTCTTGCCAATTTCCGTAAAGGCCGCATGATGCTTCTCTTAAAGGGGGAGTAACCATGCGGCTTTTGCTTATTGCGCCGATGCTTGCGCTGTCCGCTTGTGGGCAGGCGGAGCCGCCGCCCCAGCCGCTGACCGAACAGCAAAGCGCCGCGCTTTCGCCCAGGGACCCGCGCCTGGCGCAGCTCTATGCGGGCTCGTGCAAGGCCTGCCACACAGTCAAGGACTCGCTCGCCCCACTGACCGGCGACCGTACGCTGTGGGATCCCCGCTGGGCGCTGGGCGAAGATGCACTCCTAGCTTCCGCGATCCAGGGCAAAGGCGGGATGCCCGCCGGCGGGCAATGCTTTGAATGCACGCCGGACGATCTCAAGGCCCTGATCCGCTTCATGGCCGGGCGCGAGGACGCGAAGTGACGACCCGGCGCAAGGTCCTGCTAGGCGGTACCGGCCTCATTGCCTTGGCAGGCGCAGGCATGACGGGAAGGCGCTGGTGGCTTGACCGGGAGCCTCCGGCATTTCCGGCCACCGATGAAAAGGGACACGCGCTGTGGTCGAACTGGGCCGGGAACGAGCATGCCTATCCCTCGGTTCGCGCCGCTCCTGCCAGCGAGGCGGAACTGTCCACCCTGCTGAGCGAAGCGAAGGCACCAATCCGTCCGGTTGGCTCGGGTCATTCCTTCACTGCCTTGGTCCCGACCGACGGAACGCTGCTGTCGATCGACCGCATGCAAGGCCTGGTCGGTCATGATCCGGAAGGGTTCACCGCGACCGTGCGCGCCGGGACGAAGCTCTCCGCGCTTGGCCCGCTGCTCGCGGGCATCGGGCAGGAAATGCCCAACCTGCCGGACATCAACAAGCAGACGCTGGCAGGGGCCATGGCGACCGGCACCCACGGGACCGGCAAGGGCC
>CAZNBX010000106.1:0-5030 GCA_964571305.1 uncultured Novosphingobium sp. | reverse complement strand
CGGCGACATGGACTTCAAGGTGGCGGGCACCGACAAGGGCCTGACCGCGCTGCATGGCGAGGTCCTGTCGATGCGGCTGGTGCTTCCCTCTGGCGAAGTGGTGGAATGCAGCCGCGACCAGCGGCCCGAACTGTTCCACTCAGCGCGGGTAGGTCTGGGGGCATTCGGAGTCCTGGCGGAAGCAACGCTCCGGAACCGCCCACTGCAACGGCTGAAAAAGACGGTCTCGCTGGTCGATACCGAACAACTGCTCCACGATTGGCCCGGTCTGGCCGAGCGGCACCGCAATGCCGAATTCCTGATCCTGCCCTTCACGGGCAAATCCGCACTGATCACCCATGATCCTACCGACGAACCGGTGCGCCCGCGCGGGCCGGACAACGATGCCAACACCCTGCTCGACCTGAAACGGCTCCGCGACCTGTTCGAGTTCGCGCCGCGCATGCGCCGCGGGGCAGCCGAAATGGCGATGGCCGACATCAAGCCGGAAGTCGCCATCGACGAGGGCTGGAAGCTGCTTTCCAACGAACGCCCGGTCCGGTTCAAGGAAATGGAATACCACGTCCCCATCGATCAGCAGGTCGATGCGCTACGCCTGATCCTTGAGCGGATCGAGCACGACGCGACCGACGTCTTCTTCCCGATCGAAGCCCGGATCATCGCGGCGGACGATGCGTGGCTGTCACCCTTCTACCAGCGTGAATGCGGCTCGATCGCGGTCCATGCCTGGTACAAGGACGACCACGACTGGATGTTCAAGCTGGTCGAGCCGATCCTGCGCGAAGCTAACGGACGCCCGCATTGGGGCAAGTTGCACTCGCTGGGGGCCAGCGAACTGCAACAGCTCTACCCAATGTTCGGCGAGACGGAGCGGATACGCCGAACGGTCGATCCGCAAAGGCGGATGATGAACCCCTTCCTGCGGCGGATTTTCGGTGATGGCTAAGGACTGGCGGCCCAGCCGCCGTGCCGTCCTGATCGGCGGCGGCGCATTGGCCGTGGCGGGAACCGGGACATGGGCGCTTCGGCCCAAGGAGAACGGCGCGATGCACGATGCCTATTTCAGCCAGCTTGCCGTCGCACTGAAACGAGCAGGATTGAACCGCCCGACCCTGGTTGTGGACCGGCAGCGCCTGGATGCGAATATCCGCGCGATCCGCGCGAGCGTCGATGCCGCCCACCTGCCGCTGCGCGTGGTGGCCAAGTCCCTGCCCTCGCCGCGCCTACTAGAGGCGGTGCTTTCCGGCATGGGGAGCCAGCGCCTAATGGTGTTCAGCGCCGACATGCTGCTGCAACTGCTGCCGCTTTACCCCGATGGCGATTACCTGATGGGTAAGCCCCTGCCGGTCAGCGAATTCATGCGCGTGGCCGACAAGGCGGGCGCGCAGGCCGCAGCCCGCGTCCAGTGGCTGATCGACACGCCGGAACGACTGGCCCAATACAGCCATGCCGCGAGAGCGCGCGGGATCGTGCTGCGCGCCAATTTTGAGATCGACGTGGGCCTGCACCGCGGCGGGTTTGCCGATCCGGCCGCGCTGACGGCCGCTGTCGAGCAGGCGAAATCCGCCGGGGCGCAGGTTTCCGGTCTGATGGGCTACGAACCTCATGTTCCGAAAATGCCCGATCCGGACAGCGCCTATGCCGATGCGCAGCAAGCCTATGGCAAGGCTATCGAGGTCCTGCGGCAGTCCGGGCTCAACCCGGCCAGCCTGACCCTGAACAGCGCCGGAAGCCCAACCTTCCGCCGCCACTGCAAGGGCACGGTCGCCAATGAGGTTTCGGTTGGCTCGGCTTTCGTCAAGCCGGGCGATTTTGAATATGGCGATCTGGCCGACCTGACTCCTGCCGCCTTCATCGCCACGCCAGTGATCAAGGCCAGCAAGGACCAGCCGCTACCTGGCGTCGAGGCGCTGTCGGGCGCGATGCACTGGTGGGACCGCAACACCCAGCGCGGGTTCTTCATCCACGGCGGGCACTGGCTGGCCAAGCCGCTATCCCCAGCCGGACTGGAATATTCCAAGCTGTTCGGGCGCAGTTCGAACCAGGAACTGCTCACCGGATCGAACCGCATCGACCTGAAGCCCGATGACACGGTCTTCCTTCGCCCCGATCAGAGCGAGGCGCTGTTCCTGCAATTTGGCGACATTGCCGTGCTCGACGGACGCGAAATTGCAGGAATCTGGCCCAGCCTGCCGATCAGTGCGTGAAGATGCGGGTCAGGGTATAGAAGATCGCCCCGACTGCCGCGCTCATCGGAATGGTGATGAACCAGGCGGTCACCACACGCCCCGCCACGCCCCAGCGTACCGCGCTGGCCTGGCGCGCGGCGCCGGTTCCGATCACCGCACCGGTAATCGCATGGGTGGTCGAAACCGGAATCCCCAGGTAACTCGCGCCGAACACCACGATGGATCCTGCGGTACTGGCGCTAAATCCGGTATGGTGATTCAACTTGGTGATCTTGGTCCCCATGGTCTTGATGATCTTCCACCCGCCGGACAGCGTGCCGAGCGAAATCGCCAGGTAGCACGAGATCACGACCCAGACCGGGATGTGGAATTCACCCTGCATGTAGCCGGTCGAATAGAGCAGCACGGCGATGATCCCCATCGTCTTCTGCGCATCATTGCCGCCGTGGCTGATCGAATAGGCGGCGCTGGAAAACAGGTGCAGCGTCTTGAACACGCCTTCGGCGCGGCGCGGCTGGAAACCCTTGAACAGCCACGAGGTGATCAGGACCATCAGCATGGCCAGGGCAAAGCCGATCATCGGCGACAGGAAGATCGCGACGATCGTTTCGACCGTCTTCTTGCTTTCGACCGCCCCCAGGCCCGCGTGGGCAATTCCGGCACCGAGCAGGCCGCCCAGCAAGGCGTGGCTGGAACTGGACGGAATCCCCTTGATCCAGGTCACCACGTTCCAGAACATCCCCCCGATCAGCGCGCCAAAGACCACGCCAGGGGTTACCATGTCCTTGTTGATGATGCCCTTGCCGATCGTGTCGGCGACATGGAGAGGCACCAGCCAATAGGCGGCGAAATTGCCTGCAGCGGCAAACAGCACGGCCCAGATCGGCGACAGCAGACGGGTGGAAACCACGGTCGCGATCGAGTTTGCCGCGTCATGCAGGCCGTTGAGGAAGTCGAAGGCCAGCGCGACGATGATCAGGAAGATCAGCAACGGAAAGGCAAGCTCGTGCATTGCCGTTCTCCTTATTCTTTTCGGCCTCAGCCGTGGTCGATGACCAGGCTGTCGATCTCGTTGGCGACGTCTTCGAAGGCGTCGGCAATCCGTTCGAGGTGCTTGTATATCTCGCGCTTGACGATGAAGCCCAGCGGATCCGGCTCTTCCTTCTGGGCCTGGAACGCGTTCTTCATGCCGGTATCGTGCAGGATGTCGACTTCGCCTTCCAGCTTGACCAGCTTGGCGGTCAGTTCGTGCAGGCGGTGGCCGTTGCGCTCGACATCGCGCAGCAGCGGCGCAGCTTCGGAGATCAGGCGGCTGGCATCCTGCACCAGCACGCCGATCTGCTTCATCTGCGGATCGAAATCCGCAACCTCAAGCAGCTCGATCACCGCGCCGGTGCGGTTCATTTCATCGATGGTATCGTCCATCGATCCGATCAGCGCGGTGATCGCGCCGCGATCACACGGGGTCAGGAAGGTCTGGCGGACCTCGTGCAGGGTCTGGCGGATCACTTCGTCCGCATCATGCTCACGGTCGCGGATGGTGCGCAGGTGAGCCTCGCGGTCACCCTGACCGGACGTCAGTTGAGCCAGAGCGTCGGCAGCTGCCGTCATGGCGGCAGAGTGCCGCTCGAACAGGACGTAAAAATCGCCCGAATGCGGCAACAGCCGCTGGAACCAACCGAACATGGCAAACCCCTCTTTGCGCAAATGTGTCAGCGCAATGACAGGATTGTGACAGATTCGCTACAACGCTCTTGCCATGTCCACGAATTAAGGCGGGCGCTCAAAGCCAGCCGATCCGGCGAAACCGGAGCCATAGCCCGCCGCAGATCGCGGCAATCACCGCAAGTACAGCGGGATAGCCCCAGCGGCTGTGCAGTTCGGGCATATATTCAAAATTCATGCCGTAGATCCCGGCAATCGCGGTCGGCACGGCAAGGATAGCAGCCCACGATGCCAGTTGCCGGGTCATGTCCCCCTGGCGGTGCTGTTCCAGCAAGCTGGCCGTCTCGACAATGCTGGCAAGGGTGTCGCGCAGGCCGTTCATCCGGGCGAGCGAGCGCCGCACGTGGTCCAGCACGTCGCGAAACCAGATCCGCGCCGATGGATCGACCACCGGCAGTTCGGTATGAGTCAGGCGTTCGCAGACCTCCTCCATCGGACCGATGATCCGCATGAAGCGGCGAAACTGGCGGCGTAGGCGGAATATGCGGCGGATCGTCGAGGGTTCGGGAAACTGCTCGATCGCGTTTTCTTCCATCGCCTGAACCGAATCCTCGAACTTTTCGAGAATCGGCTGAAACCCGTCGACGATGAAATCGAGCACCGCATGGGCGACATAGTCCGGCCCTTCGGCCAGCCGCTCGGCATCGATTTCCAGGCGCTCGCGCAGGGCGGAATGTGCCCGGGTTGACCCCATGCGCACCGTCACAATGAAATCATGCCCCAGGAAAATGGCGGTCTGGCCATAGGCTATGTTTTCGCCCTCCTGCACCGCGGCGGTCCGTGCGACGATGAACAGCTGCTGCCCATAGACGTCAATTTTCGGCATTTGTGCGGGGTTGAGCGCATCCTCGACCGCCAGGGGATGTAGAGCGAACTGGGCGCGAACCCGTTCCATCTCTTCCGCCGAAGGGTCGGCCAGGCCGATCCAGTCAAAGCTGCCCTTCGCCAGTTCCGGACGGCGCTGCCCGTCGACAGGCAGGGAGTTTTCGGAAGGCTTTCCACCAGCATAGCGGCGCGCGGCAATGATCGGCATTGCCATGGTTTGCCAAACGCGCATGATACTGGCAATCCCGCGCGAAAGCGGTTATTGCTGACACAAATGTAAATTGAAATGGG
>CAZNBX010000105.1:5138-6201 GCA_964571305.1 uncultured Novosphingobium sp. | reverse complement strand
TGGCTTCGCCCTTTTCGGCCTGAAGGTCGAAAATCGCGACCTTGACGCCCTTGGCAGCGAGAGCGCGGGCAGTGGCAGCGCCAAGGCCCGAAGCGCCACCGGTAACCACGGCGGCAACAGTGTTGTCGAGAATCATTTCATTAGCTCCCTTTTCGTCATCCCGGACCGAGTCCGGAATCGCTGCCCGTGGGGACAGCATTGTTGCAAGCGGCCCCGGAACCAGTCCGGGGTCACGTTCAAATCAAACCATCTCGACGATGGTGACGTTGGCGACACCGCCGCCTTCGCACATCGTCTGCAGACCATACTTGCCGCCGCGCGCCTTCAGGCCGTGGAGCAGGGTCGACATCAGCTTGGTGCCCGAGGCGCCCAGCGGGTGGCCCAGCGCAATCGCGCCGCCGTTGACGTTCAGCTTTTCCGGATCGGCGCCGGTGTGCTTGAGCCAGGCCATCGGCACCGAAGCAAAAGCTTCGTTCACTTCGTAAAGGTCGATGTCGCCAATCGACAGGCCGGCCTTGGCCAGCGCCTTGTCAGTCGCGAACAGCGGTTCTTCCAGCATGATCACCGGGTCGCCGGCGGTCACGGTCAGGGTGTGGATCAGGTTGTAGCGCTTCAGCGCCTCTTCCGAAACAACCAGCGCAGCCGAGGAACCGTCGCAAATCTGGCTGGAGGTCGCAGCGGTCAGCGAACCGCCCTCGCTCAGCAGCTTGACCCCAGCGATGCTTTCCAGCGTCGCATCAAAGCGGATGCCTTCGTCAACCGTGTGCCATTCCTTGCCTTCGGCGGTTTCGATCTCGATCGGGACGATCTCGTTCTTGAACGCACCGGCATGCACAACATCAAGTACCTTGACTCCGTCGGCCTATCCGGCCCCAACGTCTGCCTCGCTCATTGTGTACATACGGAACCCTACGAACGCGACATGATGAAAGAACAAGGCACCAAAGTTCTGCACTGCCCCTCCGCCAACATGAAACTGGCCTCCGGCATTGCACCCATCCCTGAATATTTAAAAATGGGCATCACCGTCTCCATCGGGGCGGACGGCACGCCCTGCAACAAC
>CAZNBX010000105.1:0-5128 GCA_964571305.1 uncultured Novosphingobium sp. | reverse complement strand
TCCTTGGTGAAGCCATGCTTCTTGACGATCATCTCGGCGCCCATGAACTGCGACCAGGTCACGCCCGGATACTTCTCTTCCAGGCCCGGCGACTTATAGGAGCCCAGCCCTTCGCGGGCATGGAACATCGCGGTCGAACCCATCGGCACGCGGGTCATGCTTTCGATGCCCGCGGCGATCACCACGTCCTGGGTGCCGCTCATCACGGCCTGGGCGGCGAACTGGATCGCCTGCTGCGACGAACCGCACTGGCGATCGATCGTGACGGCCGGGGTCGATTGCGGCAGCAGCTTCGAGGCGAGCACGGCATTGCGGCCAACTTGGCCGGCCTGCTGGCCGCCCTGGCTGACGCAGCCCATGATCACGTCATCGACCGCGTTCGGGTCGACCCCGGTGCGCGCAACCAGCGCATCAAGCGTGTTCGCGGCCAGATCAACCGGGTGAACCCCGGCCAGCCGCCCGCCACGGCGCCCGCCTGCGGTACGAAGTGCGTCAACAATATAAGCCGTCGCCATGGCATCCGATTCCTTCTGCTGGTTGATTTAACCGATCGATTAAGGAGTGCCCGGGCGACCGTCAAGGACCGCGTGAGGTTGTTGCAAAATGACAACAACCTGGTGCGAAATGCAAACCTTCCCTTTTCGGCAATTGCCAGTCCATGCCACTTATTTCAGTCAGGTCGAATCAGGTTTAAAACTACCTGGGTTTTCGCTGACAATTTCAGGTGTCAGCAAATCCACACAAGACCTCCCGACCGCTGGGGAAAGAGGATGAAAAGGGGCAACACCGTTATGAAGATTTTCCGTAAGTCGACTTTTGCAACGACGACCAGCCTGGCCACTGCCGCGCTGCTCGCATTCGGTGCAGCCGCCGCCGCACAGGCGCAGGAAGCCGCTCCGGCAGACGCAGCCGCATGCACCGACGCCGACAACAACGGCGTCTGCGATAGCGAAGAAAAGGGTGCAATTGTCGTCACCGGTTCGCGCATCAAGCAGCCCAACCTGGAAGCAGCAAACCCCATCGCCGTGATCACCGGCGAGGAATTCTTTGAGCAAGGCAACCCGAACGTCGGCGACCAGCTCAATGACCTTCCCCAGCTGCGCAACACCTACAGCCAGCAGAACTCGACCCGTTTCCTCGGAACCCGCGGGATCAACCTGCTTGACCTGCGCGGCCTTGGTACCTCGCGTACCCTGGTCCTGGTCAACGGCCGTCGCCACGTTGCTGGCGACATTCTCGTCAACGGCGTGTCGCCCGACGTCAACACGATCCCGACCGACCTGATCGAGCGCGTCGACGTCGTGACCGGCGGCGCTTCGGCCGTCTACGGTTCGGATGCGGTCGCGGGCGTAGTCAACTTTGTCCTTAAGGACAACTACGAAGGCGTGCAGATGCGTGGCCAGGCTGGCGTTTCGCGCTATGGCGATGCTGGCAACCAGTATGTTTCACTGCTCGCTGGCAAGAACTTCGGTGCCGACGATGCCGGTAACGTTGCCGTCAACTTCGAATATTCGCAGAGCGACGCATACTACGCTTCGGATCGCCGCCCGTTCCGCCAGAACGACGCTTTCGTGGTCACCGAAACCGATCCCGCTGGTTCGACCAACGGCGCCGCCGGTACCTTCGACCGTACCTTCTACCGCGACCTCCGCTCGACCACGATCTCGCTCGGTGGCCAGATCGGCGTTCGCTATCCGAACGCGCTCGCGCCCTGCGGTGCGGACTCGCTGGGCAACGCCTTCACTTGCGCGTTCCTGTTCCAGCCGGACGGTTCGCTCGTCCAGCAGACCGGCACCCGCGTCGGCCTGGGCCCGAACGGTAACTTCGTGGGCGGCAACGGCTATACCGGCCGCGAAGGCCAGCTGCTGACCTTCTCGCCGAACCTGAAGCGCTACAGCGCCAACCTGGTTGCGCACTACGAGTTCTCGCCGGCATTCGTGCCCTTCGTCGAAGCGAAGTACTCGCGCACCGAAGCCCGTGGCTCGCAGTCGGGTCCGTTCTTCTCGCAGGGCCAGACCCTGGGTGACGGCATCACGGTTGCTGGCATCAACGATCGCTCCTACGCATCGACCACTTCGGCTGCCAACGGCTCTGTCAACCGCGAAGGCATTCGCCTCGACAACCCGTACCTGTCGGCTCAGGCTCGCTCGCTCCTGACTGCGCAGTTCACTGCCGCGGTCAATGCCGGCGTGAACCCGAATACCGGTGCGGCCTTCACGTCGACCGCAGCTTCGCTGGCTAACAAGGCCCTGCTGCTGTCGCAGATCGCCGACGGCTCGTTCCGCTTCTCGCTGCGTCGCAACTGGGTTGACCTGGGTATCCGCGACGAAAAGATCGTCCGTGAAACCTACCGCGCCGTTCTTGGCGTTCGCGGTGAGTTCAACGGCGACTGGTCGTACGAAATCTCGGCCAACTATGGCGAGCACAAGGAATCGAACACAATCATCGGCAACGTCAACCGTCAGCGTTATCTACTGGCGATTGACTCGGTGCGTGACAGCAGCGGCAACGTTGTCTGCCGTTCGAAGCTGAACTCGGCCTACTCGGGCACCGACCGCGGCGGCAACCCTTCGCAGCTGGCCTCCGACATCGCGGCCTGCGTTCCGATCAATCCGTTCGGCGAAGGTTCGGTCAGCCAGGCTGCGAAGCAGTACCTGCTGGTCGACTCGCACGCCGAAGGCAAGATCACGCAGTTCGACGTGACCGGCTTCATGTCGGGTGACACCAGCGGGTTCTTCAACCTGCCGGGCGGTCCGGTTGCGTTCTCGCTGGGTGGTGAATACCGCCGCGAAACCAACTACTACGACCTCGATGACCTGACCCAGGCTGGCTATGCGTTCTACAACGCGATCCCGTCGTTCACGGCTCCGGCCTTCGAAGTGAAGGAAGCATTCGGCGAAATCCAGCTGCCGGTTCTGAAGGACGTTCCGTTCTTCTACGACCTGACCCTGAAGGGCAACGGCCGCATCTCCGACTACAAGGGCGCGACCGGCACGGTTTACGCCTACGGCGGCGAAGCGGTGTGGAAGCCGATTCGCGACGTGACCCTGCGCGGCACCTACGCCCGCTCGGTCCGTGCGCCGAACCTGTCCGAACTGTACTCGGCGCAGGGCCAGAACTTCGCTCCGGGCTTCTCGGATCCGTGTTCTGCCCGCAACCTGGCGCAGGGTTCGGCTACCCGCGTGGCCAACTGTAACGCAGCTGGCGCACCGGCAGGCTATGACTACGTCTACTCGTCGTCGCTCGAAATCGTAAGCGGCGGCAACCCGAACCTGCAGGCCGAAAAGTCTGACTCGTTCACCGGCGGCGTCCTGCTTGAGCCGAGCTTCGTTCCGGGTCTGTCGATCTCGGCCGACTACTATGACATCACTGTGAAGAACGTGATCACCTCGATTGGTTCGGCCCAGACGATCGTCAACCTGTGCTACGATTCGAAGTCGCTCGACAATCCGTTCTGCGGCCTGTTCCAGCGTGCTGGCGCTTCGGGTGGCCCGCGCGGCGAAATCCCCTTCCGCATCCTGGAAGGTTCGCTGCTGCAGTCGACCGCGAACTTCGCAAAGCTGAAAGTCCGCGGCGTCGACGCCCAGGTCAACTATCGCCACACCTACGACTTCGGCACGGTTAGCCTTGGCGCGGTGTGGACGCACCAGCTGACGAACGAATCCTACACCAACCCGTCGGATCCGACCTTCCGCAACGTCTTCATCGACGAACTGGGTGACCCGAGCGACCAGGTCAACTTCAACGCCAGCCTCAAGGTCGGCAACCTGACCGTCGGTTACCAGGGCCGCTGGATCGAAGGCATGTACCTCAACACCTACGAGGACTATAACTCGGTGAACGGGCTGCCGCCGCAGAACACCGACTTTGCTCCGATCAAGATGTATCCGAACGTGATGTACCACGACGTGCGCTTCTCGCTCGACGTGAACAAGTCGTTCAACCTCTACGTCGGTGTCGACAACGTCGCGGACAAGAAGCCGCCCTACGGCCTGACCGGCGTGGGCGGTGGTTCGGGTATCTACGATATCCGTGGCCGCTACATGTACGCGGGCTTCCAGGCCAAGTTCTGATCGCCCGTCATGTGACAGGAAATGGGGACGGAAGCGCAAGCTTCCGTCCCTTTTCTTTTGAACGCCGGACTGCCAAGACCATGCCATGAGCCAAGCTAGCGAACACGCCGCCGATCTTCTTGCACAGGGCCAGGTGGAAGCAGCCATCGCCGCCGCGCAAACCGCTGCCGGAAAGGGCGACGCGGATGCGCTTGCGCTGGTCGGCACCTGGCACCTGATCGGCCATCCGCTGCCGCGCGATCTTGCCAGGGCTCGGGCCATTCTGGGCCAGGCTGGCCGCGCAGGCCATGAATGGGCCGCACTGACCGAGATTGCCATGACCGGTAACGGCACTGGCGGACCGGCAGACTGGGGCACGGCTTTGGCCCTCCTACGAGAGGCCGCACCAAGCTTTCCATCGGCGGCTGATCAACTGGCGCTGATCGAGGCGATGGAACTCGACTCCGAAGGTTATCCGTGCACCATCCTCCCGGGCGAACTGCTGGCCCAAGCGCCGCAAGTGCGGCTGCATCGCAGGCTGTTCACCCCGGCCGAATGCGCCCACATCGCCCTATCCGCGCAGGACCTGCTGGAACCGTCGCAGGTTGCGGATCCTGCCACCGGGCGGATGATCGCCCATCCGATCCGTTCGTCCGACGCTGCAGTCCTTGGGCCGACGCGGGAAAGCCTGCCGATCCAGGCCCTGCAAAAGCGCATCGCCGCTTTTGCAGGATATCCGGTGGGCAATGGCGAAAGCCTGACGATCCTGCGCTATATCCCCGGACAGGAATACCGTCGTCACCTCGACACCCTGCCCCATACCGAGAACCAGCGCGCGGCGACGGTGATCGTCTATCTCAACGAAGGTTATGCGGGCGGCGAAACCCACTTCCACGAACTCGACCTGACCATAAGCGGGCGTGGCGGTGACGCGCTGTTTTTTGCGAACCTTGACGCCAGCGGACAGCCAGAACCCCGCAGCGCCCATGCCGGACTGCCCGTCCGCCAAGGCGCGAAATGGGTCGCGACCCGGTGGCTCCGGGCCGCGCACCACGACGTCTGGAACCCGCGCTAGG
>CAZNBX010000104.1:3567-6202 GCA_964571305.1 uncultured Novosphingobium sp. | reverse complement strand
CTTCGGAATTGTCGCGGTTGTCGCCCATCAGGAACAGGTGGCCTTCGGGCACCACGTAGACGTCGGTGTCGTCGGACGGCTTGGTGAACAGGGCGAGCACGTCATAGCTGCGGCCGCCTGGCAGGGTTTCCTTGAACCGAGGGTAACGGCAGACGTCCACGCCTTCGGTGTTCTTCGCTTCGAAGGTGGTCGAAAGGCAGGTAGTGTTCGGGCTGACCGCGACTTCGAACGGAGCGACCTCTTGCTTCGGGATCGGTTGGCCGTTGAGCCAGACCTGGCCGTTCTTCATCTGCACCGTGTCACCGGGCAGGCCGATCACGCGCTTGATCCAGTCGTCCTTGCCCAGCGGGGGGTTCTTGAACACCACCACGTCACCGCGCTGCGGCATGGCGGCCAGCACACGCTTTTCCGGGAGAAGCGGCACACCCAGCGGCAGCGAGCGGCTGGAATAGCCATAGGGCCACTTGGCGAGGAGCAAATAGTCCCCGTTAATCAGCCGCGGCAGCATCGACTCGCTCGGGATGTAGAACGGAGCAAAGATGAAGCTGCGGAAGATCAGCACGACTACCGCCAGCTTGAGTACGAAGACCGGGAACGAGTCCTCTTTCTTCGCGGGCTTTTCGGCCTTGGCCGGTTCGGCTGCAGGTGCAGTGGTCGTTTCGTTCATTCGCCTGTCCATGTTTGTCCACCGCCGCTACGTCAAGTGCTTACGGTTGTGTGCCTGAATACGTTTTTACCTCCTTGGCCTCGAACGAAGGGGCGGGCATAGGCACAATCGACCAAGGACAGGAGCGAGACGATGAGCGGTACGGCAAAGACGGCGTGGCAAGCCCTTGAAAAACTGGAAAAGCCGACGCTGAAGGTGCTATTCGAGCAACCTGGTCGCCTCGCTGCGTGGTCGGCCAAGCTTGATCTGCCCGGCGGAGCGATCCGTTTCGATTGGTCCAAGACCCATCTGGATGCGGCGCACTTAGTTGCGTTCGCGGCCTTGGCCGATGCCGTCGGATTCAAGGCCAAGCGGGGGGCGATGTTCGCGGGAGAACCGATCAACGCCACCGAAGGCCGCGCGGTTGAGCACACCGCACAGCGCGGCGTCGGCCGTGATACTTCGGTCGAGGAAGCGACCGCGCTGCACTTGCGGATGAAGGGACTGGTCGAGGCAATCCATGCCGGGTTGCTGGGTGAGGTGAAGCACCTTATCCACATTGGCATCGGCGGTTCCGCCCTTGGTCCGGCGCTGGCACTCGACGCGCTGACCCGCGACGGGACGAAGGTGGAAGTTCAGGTAGTTTCCAACATTGACGGCTGTGCGCTCGAAGCGGCCGTTGCCAAGTGCGATCCGGCCACCACGCTGATTGCGGTGGCGTCGAAGACCTTCACCACGACCGAGACCATGACCAACGCGGAATCGTCGTTGAACTGGCTCCGCGACAGTGGCGTCGATGATCCCTATGGCCGGGTCGTTGCCTTGACCGCCAGCCCGGACAAGGCCGTGGACTGGGGCGTGGACGAGACCCGGGTGCTGCCGTTCCCGGAAAGCGTTGGTGGGCGCTATTCGCTCTGGTCCTCGATTGGTTTTCCGGTCGCGCTGGCGCTGGGCTGGGAGGATTTTGCCGAGTTTCTGGACGGCGCGGCGGCGATGGACCGGCATTTCCTGGAGACTGAAGGTGCGGCAAACCTGCCGCTGCGGGCAGCCTTTGCCGACCTGTACTATTCGCGCCTGCGCGGGTGCCAGACGCGGGCCTGCTTTGCCTATGACGAGCGACTGCGCCTGCTGCCAAGCTATCTCCAGCAGCTTGAGATGGAGTCAAATGGCAAGAGCGTGAAGGCCGATGGCTCGCCCGTCGATGGCGCTTCGGCACCGATCACCTGGGGTGGGGTGGGGACCGATGCCCAGCACGCCGTATTCCAGCTGCTTCATCAGGGCACCCATATGATCCCGGTCGATTTCATCGCCGCGATCATTCCCGGCGACAGTCTTGATCCGGCGCATCACCGCAACCTTCTCGCCAATTGCTTTGCCCAAGGGGCGGCGCTGATGGCGGGCAAGGAGGCCAAGGACGGCGCGCGGGCCTATCCGGGGGATCGTCCTTCGGCAACGATCCTGTGCGAAGACCTCAACCCGGCAACGCTCGGTGCGTTGATCGCGTTCCATGAGCATCGCACTTTCGCCAATGCCGTGCTGATGGAAATCAACGCCTTCGACCAGTTCGGGGTGGAGCTGGGCAAGGAGATTGCCAAGTCTATCCTGGGCGGTAGGACGCAGTTCGACGCCAGCACCGAAGCGCTGCTGGACGAGGCGGGGGTGCGTTAAGTCAAGCCGCGCCAATCACTCTGACCGGCAAAACCGTTTGGCAAAGCGTCGCCCCACGCGCCATATCGGGACCCAAGGAGTTATCGATGGCAGAGTTTGACTACGATCTATTCGTGATTGGTGCCGGTTCGGGCGGTGTGCGGGCCAGCCGCATTGCCGCTTCGCATGGCGCCCGCGTGGCAGTGGCTGAGGAGTTCCGCGTTGGCGGGACCTGCGTGATCCGCGGCTGCGTGCCCAAGAAACTGTTGGTCTATGCCTCGCACTTTGCCCACAGCCTAGAAGATGCGTCGACCTATGGCTGGACGCTGGAAGGCAAGAGCT
>CAZNBX010000104.1:0-3557 GCA_964571305.1 uncultured Novosphingobium sp. | reverse complement strand
CGAGACCAGTTTCGACTGGGCCAAGCTGCGCGATTTCGTCGCCAGCGATGTCGACCGGCTGGAGCGGGCCTACACGAACACGCTCGACAGCAACAAGGTCGAGCACTTCCACGAGCGTGCCACTGTCGCCGGGCCGAACACGGTGCGGCTGGCCAGCGGGCGCGAAATCACCGCAAAATATATCCTGATCGCGGTTGGGGCATGGCCGGTAATGCCGGAGATCGACGGGGCAGAGCACTGCATTACCTCCAACGAGGTATTCCACCTGCCCGAACTGCCAAAGCGTATCGTGATCCAGGGCGCCGGCTACATTGCGCTCGAATTTGCGGGCGTGTTCAACGCGCTGGGTAGCCAGGTGACAGTCGTCAACCGCAGCGACAAAATCTTGCGCGGCTACGATCATGACCTGACCGAGCGGTTGCTTCCGATCATGCAGGCACGCGGGATCGAGTTTGGCTTCAATCGTCCGATCAGCAAGGTGGAGAAGCAGGCCGATGGCACCCTCCTGGTCCATGCGGGTGAGGGCGAGCCGATTGTTGCCGACGTGGTCATGGTTGCCACCGGTCGCCGTCCCAAGACTGACGGTTTGGGGCTGGAAAGCGCCGGAATCGAGCTGGGTGCGGGCGGGGAAGTTCCGGTCAACGCGTACAACAAGACCAGTTGCGACAGCATCTACGCGGTCGGCGACGTGACCGACCGGGTCCAGCTGACCCCGGTGGCGATCCGCGAGGGCCATGCTTTTGCCGACACCGTGTTCGGCAATTCCCCGCGCAGTACGGCCTACGACAACATCCCGAGCGCTGTCTTCACTCAACCCCCAATCGCCGCGGTTGGCTTGACCGAAGAACAGGCGCGGCTGGTGCATGGCGAGGTCAAGGTGTTCAAATCCGACTTCCGCCCGATGCAGAACATGTTCTCGGCCCAGGCAGAGCGTGGATATTACAAGCTGGTGGTAAACCCGCAGACCGACAAGGTCCTCGGCATTCACATGATAGGCCCGGACTCTCCCGAAATCCTCCAGGCAGCTGCCATCGCGGTAAAGGCCGGGCTGACCAAGGCGCAGTTCGATGAAACCGTCGCGCTGCACCCCTCCATGGCGGAAGAACTGGTGCTGATGCGTTGATCCTTGCCCTGTGTTGCATTGCGCGGCCCGGCCGCTAGGTTCCCCGCAAAACGACAAGGGGAGAAAACGATGCAACTGCAGGGCAAGACCGTGCTCGTCACTGGCGGGACCGACGGTATTGGCGGGCACCTGATCCGGCAACTGCGCGGCAAGGGCGCCACTGTCATCACCCAGGGGCGCAATCCTCAGCGCTGTGCTGCAACGCGCAGCGACGGCTTTGAAGTGATCGAAGCGGATCTTGGCAATGCGGCTGGGGTAGAGGCGGTGCTGGCTGCCGTTTCAGGTCGCCCGATCGACATCCTGATCAACAATGCCGGTGCCGGCGTGGATCATGATTTTCGCGATCCCGGTACGCCCGATCTCACTGCTGCGGATGCGACGATCTTTCTCAATCTCAATGCGCCGATCCATCTGATCACCGAGTTGATGCCGGTGCTGAAGGGGCGCCCGGAAGCAATGATCGTGAACGTCACGTCGGGCCTTGCGATTGCGCCGCGTGCTGGCGGACCGGTTTACTGCGCGACCAAGGCGGCGCTGCGATCCTATTCTCAGGCGCTGCGGGCGCAATTGAAGGACACTGCCGTCCACGTCTTGGAGGCACTGCCGCCGGTCGTGGAAACCAAGCTGACCGCCGGACGTGGCAGTCGCAAGATGCCGCCCGAGGAATGTGCTCGCCAGATCGTCGCCGGGATCGAAGGCGATGCGGAAGAGGTCAACGTCGGCATGGTCAAGTTGCTGCAACTGGTCCATTCGATCTCGCCCCGTCTGGCGCGTTCGATCATGATCCGGTTCTAACTGGATCTTGGCACCGGCAGGTCAGGAGCTGAAGGTCTAACCGACCCGATAGGGCACGACTCCTCGGCTGTCAGGATCGACGCTGATCGGGCGGTCGCTGGGCGGGAAGGCGCGCTGGTCGCAATCGGCGCGCGGGCAGATGCGGCAGGAAATACCGATCCGGGTTGCCGCGCGATCGGCGGCGAGGTCCAATCCGTCTGCATAGACGAATTCGTGGGCGTGTTCCGCTTCGCAGCCCAGCGCCACGGCATAGCGGCGCGGGGCGCGATCATAGGAGCCGCTGGGCTTCACCAGCCCCTTGGCCATCGAGACGTAGCGCACCCCGTCGGGCGTTTCCGCCAATTGCACCAGGATCCGATCGGGGATCGCCACGGCCTCGTGCACGATCCACAGCGGGCAGGCGCCGCCGAAGCGGGCAAACTGCAAACGTGTCGCGGAATGGCGCTTGGTGATGTTGCCGGCCATGTCGACCCGGCAGAAGAAAAACGGCACGCCAAGTGCATCTTCGCGCTGGAGGGTGGAGAGGCGATGGCACGCCTGTTCGAAGCTGACGCCGAATTGCTGGGCGAGACGGTCGATGTCGTGGCGCACGGCGCGGGCCGCGCTGCGAAAGCGGCGGTAGGGCATCAGCAGCGCACCTGCCGCATAATTGCATAGGCCCACGAACAGCAATTGACGCGATGCGGCGCTGTTGAGCCTGGCGTTCTCCACCACGGCGGCGATTTCGTCCTTGAGTGCCAAGGCAGCAAGCTGGTGTGCCAGTTGAAAGCGGCGGCTTTCGCTTGGTTGGCCGGGATCAATGGTTAGGTGACCCATTTCCGCATCGAACGAGCGCAGTCCAGCCTGACCGGAATAGACCAGCGAAACGGAGAGGGCGTCGCGCAGATAAGTCTCGATAGCGCCTGTTTCGGGGGACAAACCACCAAGCTGGTCGGCGAGAGTTTCCGCCGCGCGGTCCAGGCTGTCGACGTAATTGTTCTCAAGGTGGAACCAGTCCCGCACTTCCTCCCAAGGGAGGCGGGCAATCGAGCCAGTTTCGGCCGACAGAGCCTCGTCGACCATCGCAAGCCTCTGGCCGGCGCGGCGATAGGCCTCGTGCAGGGCGATGAACCGCTCGGCGAGCATCGGCTGCTGTTCGGCAAAGCGCGCGAGTTGAGTTGAATCGACCGGTTCAGCGAAAAGCGGATCGGCATTGGCATCGCGTAGGGCCGCCAGGCGCGTTTCTGCGTCTCCTGCGCCAATTTCGCGCCAGTCGAGCGGGAAAGCGCGGCTGAGGCGCTCGACCAAGGCGGGGGTGAGGGGGCGGTCGTCGTTCTCCAGTTGAGAGAGATAGGACGGGCTGATCGCCAGCGCGGCGGCGAGCTCTGACTGCTTCAAGCGGCGCTCGGTGCGGATCGCGCGCAGGCGGCTGCCCGCGAAAAGACGGCGTGAGGACATTGGGGTCTTCTACTTTGCAAAGTGGGACTTTGCAACTTTGCAAATTCACATTGGACATTGCCCCGTCGCCTCGCCATGCCCGACTCTTCGAGAAATTCGGGACGAGGGACCATGTCCGCAAATATCGCAGAAATGGAAAAGCGCCGTGCAGCCGCCCGCCTCGGCGGCGGCCAGAAGCGGAGCGACGCGCAGCACGCCAAGG
>CAZNBX010000103.1:0-6245 GCA_964571305.1 uncultured Novosphingobium sp. | reverse complement strand
GAACTGACGCTGGAAATGGCTGGCCACTATGGCGCGCCCTACTCGCGCAGCTTCGGCGAAGGCGACAACCAGCACGCTGTCGGTCCGGAATGGGCCAACCGCGCCGCGCCGGTCTATTACAACACCCGCAAGACCACGATCTATGGCGGGTCGAACGAGATCCAGCGCAACATCATCGCCAAGATGGTTCTCGGCCTCTGAGGAATTGAAACATGGACCTGAGCTACACTGAAACGCAGGACATGCTGCGTGATACCCTCGCGCGTTTCCTCGACGACACCTATGACTTCGAAACCCGCAAGAAGATGCTGGCCAGCCCCGAAGGACGCGACCCCGGCATCTGGCGCGCGCTTTCCAGCGAACTGGGCCTGACCAGCGCTCCCTTTGCCGAGGAATACGGCGGCATGGGCGGCGGTTTCCTGGAAAACGCGATCATGATGGAAGAACTGGGCAAGGTGATCGCGATCGAGCCCTGGCTGCAAACCGTCGTGATCGGCGGCGGCGCGCTCCAGGCTGTTGGCGGCGCGGTTGCCGCCGAAGTGATCCCGCAGATCATCAGCGGCGATTGCATCACCGCCTTCGCCTATGCCGAACCGCAGGGCCGCTACAACCTGGCCGACATCGGCACCACTGCCAAGCAGGACGGTTCGGGCTATGTCCTGAACGGCCACAAGGCGGCGGTCTATGCCGCTCCGTGGGCGACGCACCTGCTGGTCACCGCGCGCACCGGCGGCAGCCGCCGCGAACGCGCCGGGGTCGAGCTGTTCCTGGTCGACGCCAAGGCAGCGGGCATCACCATGCGCGAATACGCCATGGTCGATGGCTTCCGCGGCGCCGAGGTCTACTTCGAGAACGTCAGCATTCCGGGCGAAGCCCTGTTGCCGGGCGGGATCGACCTGATCGAGCGTGTGGTTGACGAAGCCACCGTCGCGATCTGCGCTGAAGGCACTGGCATTGCTCGCAAGCTGCTGGAAGGCACGGTCGATTACACCAAGCAGCGTAAGCAGTTTGGCCAGCCGATCGGCAAGTTCCAGGCCCTGCAGCACCGCATGGCCGACATGCTGGTCGACGCCGAGCAGATCGCTTCGATGAGCCTGATGGGCACGCTCAAGCTGGGCCTCCCGGCAGAGCAGCGCAAGGCCGCGGTCAGCCAGGTCAAGGCCAAGGTTGCCCGCAGCATCAAGGCGGTCGGCCAGAACGCGATCCAGACCCATGGCGGCATCGGCATCACCATGGAACTGGCGATCGGCCACTACTTCAAGCGCGCCACCATGATCGAGAACCAGTTCGGCACCGCCGACTGGCACCTCGAGCGCTACGAAGCCCTTACCCTTCCGGCCTGAGCTTCGGCCCGGTCAGAAGTCTGATCGAAACGGCGTGTCCCTTCCGAGGGGCGCGCCGTTTCCGTATCAGCGCCCCTTACGCATTCCGTGCCATCAGCCCGCCGTCGACCGGGATCGTCGCCCCGGTGATATAGCTCGCAGCGGGGAGGCACAGGCTGACCGTCATGTGCGCGACCTCTTCCGGCAGGCCATAGCGGCGCAGCGCGGTGCGGCGGTGAGCATAGGTCTGCTTGTCGGCGTCCGGCACCTTGGCGGTCATCCCGGTGTCGATCGGACCGGGACAGATCGCGTTGACCGTGATCCCGTCCTTGCCCAGTTCGACCGCCAGCGCCCGGGTCAGCCCGGTCACCCCGGCCTTGGCCGCGGCGTAGGGGCTGTTGCGCGAAGTGGCCCCCAGCGCCTCGGTGCTGGCGATGTTGACGATCCGCGGAGAGGCCGAACGCCGCAGGTGCGGTAGGGCCGCGCGAATCATGCGCTGGTGCGCGGTCAGCAGGACCGAGACCGCGCGGTCCCACACCAAGTCGTATTGATCCTCGTCATCGATCGGGCAGAACGAACTGATCCCGGCATTGTTGACCAAGGCATCGAGCCCGCCGAAGCGCACGGCCACTTCATCCACCACCCGCCGGATCGCGCCGTGATCCGACACGTCGAGCGCCCAGCCAGCAGCGCTGAGGCCCTTGGCGCGCAGCTCCTGCGCGATGGCTTCCACCGCCTCGGCCGAAAGGTCGGTCAGCGCGACATTGGCCCCCTCGGCGGCAAAGACCTCTGCGGTCGCCCGCCCCATCCCGCTTGCCGCGCCTGTCACCAGCACGGTCAGGCCCTTCATCGACCGGCTCAGTTCGACTGCCATCACACCCTCTCCTATCCTGTTTCGCCAGACTGTGCCCCGCGCGAACGCGCCTGTCGAGCGGGACGGGCTAGAAGGTCCGATTGAGCGATAGGATCAGTTTCACGTGCGAATTGCGCTGGCGGAATTCCTCGATCTCGGGCTGGGCCACAGTCCGGTTGGGACTGAAGAACAGCCGCCGCCGCTGCCCCGCCACATCGGCCGCGTTCTCCGCGTCGAGCCGCAAGGTCGTGCGCTTGTCCGGACGAAATTCGGCAAAGGCGATCACGAAGGGACCGGAATTGAAGAAGCTGTCGATCTCGTCGATGCGGTAGACCGTCGACTTGGACTGGCGATGCGCCTCTACCCCATAGGACCACTGCGCAAAGTCGCGTCGCAATTCGCCGTCAAAGCTCCACTTCGGGCGGAATCCGCTCCACCGCCGGTCTTGCCCGGTGATCGGATCGCGCACGGAATCGGTCTGCCAGGTCCCACCCAGCTTGAGCCGCGTCGACTTGATCCCCAACCGGTCGAGCGGGGTATCGAGCGTCAGGGTTGAAAAGCTGTGCGTCCCGCTGCCGATATTGCCGGGCGCGTCATAGCCTTCGGGCGTCAGGATGCGGTCCTGCAGCATCGAGACGCGGTCATGGCCCAGTTCAAGCCGCAGCACCCCGTCCCCCAGCACCGGGTGATCGACCGTCAGGCGCAGTTCCCAGGTCCGCTGCGGGACCAGGTCGGCATTGCCGCCGTTGATCCGGTCATTCGCCAGTTCCGCGCTGGAAAGGAAATCGAAGAAATCGAGCTGCGCCACCGTCCGCCGCGCGGCGAACTGGACGTGCCACTTGTCCGGGCCCTTCCAGTCGAGCGTCATGCCCGGCTTGAAATAGCTCAGCTGCCGCCGCGCGGTGGTATCGCCGCTGACGTTCAGGGTCGAGGTTTCGAAGGCCAACCGGCTTTCCAGGCGCAAGCGCGAGGTCAGCGGGCGGCCGAGGTTGAGATAGCTTTCGGTGCGGAATTCATCGACCACCGCCTTGGCGATCGGCAGGTCGATCTGGTCGCGCGACCCGCCCGGGCCGAGTCCGTAAAGCTCGGTCGCGTTGTCGAGCCGGTTATAGGCGATCTCGCTCCCCGCCTCGAACGCGAACCCGGCAACCTTGGGCGCGGTCCAGCTGATCCGGCCCAGCACCTCATCATAGCGGGAATCGACCAGCAGGTCGTAACCGTCGACCGTATCGTTCCCGACCCGAACCAACGTGGTTTCGTGCGAATTGCTGTCACGCCGGTTGGCCAGGGCCACCACCTTGACGGTGCCCGAGCCGAGCGGGCGCGAAATGTCGCCGCCGATCTCATAGGTGTTCGGATGAGTGTCCTGGATAAGGCGGTCGTCGCGCTGGGGCCCAGTGGCGGGCGTGACGTGATTGGTCTGGATCAGGTTGAAGCGCCCGGGCGAATAGCTCAGGTTGAAGTGCGCGGCCTGGCGGCTGCTGGTTTCGTTGCCCCAGCTTGCCGCGAAGGAAGGCCTACGGTTCCAGATCCGGTTGACCTTGTCGCGGTATTCCACCCGCTCGCCCGTGGCGACCCGGGTAAGGTCGTCATAGCCGACCTCGATATCGCCGCTGCGGCCGCTGCTGGCCGACAGGTTGAAAGTGGAATTGCCGCGCTTGACCAGCACTGCACCTTCCAGGTTGGGCACGGTCCAGCCGGTATGGATCCGCGCGACCGTGCCCTTGATATTCCCGCTGATCCCGCTTTCCTGGGAGAGGACCAGGTTGAGCACCTGGGTCTTCCCGGCAAAGTCCGAACCGTGAAGGTCGCCCGGCCCCAGTTCCACGCGCAGCACCTGGCTGGCGGGAATGCGCGCCAGCACTTCGTCCAGCGATTCCGACTTCGACGAAGGCCGCGCTCCGTTGATCACGACATTGCCCGCCGCCTGGCTGAACCCGCGCACTTCGCCCTCGTTCTGCTCGAGCACGAAGCCCGGCACCTGCCGAACGATGTCGAGCGCAGTATTGGGCGCAAAGCGGGCGAAGTAGCCCGCGTCATAGCGGGTCACCCGCGCGCTTGTGGCAGGCGCTGCACCGGGGGCCGCACCGGCCGCTCCGGCCACGGCCGAGGCTGCATCCGGCTCTGGCGCAGCCGGTTCGCCCGCCTGGGCTGGTGCAGCCAGGACCAGTGCAAGAGTCAGCGCAGCGCCGCTGGCGTGCCAGCGCGCCGCTCGATTACCGAGCGATTTCAAATGATGGTACTCCCCACCCGTGTTCATGCAGTGCGGGTCCGGACGGGCACGACCGGCGCCCATCGCACCGCTCCGCCACACCCGGGCCGCTTCGTGAAGCCAGATGGCCCGAGACCGGCCGACAAGGCGAGCGCGCTTCGACAAGGGACAGGACGCGACCGACCAAGCGGCGAGGCAGACCGATGAACGGCATTGGCCGGGGGGACGGTGACGGGAGGAAGCAGCGGCGAAGTTGACACAGTGGACTCATCGTCCGCTTCTTCCAACAGCGCGGGAGTGGCAGGATTGTGGGGGTTGGCTGCGCTAATGCTTTGGATTGCGGGGGCGCCGAAGAAAAACTGGAGGTGCGGTCTTCAATAAACATCGGCTGCATTGCCGTCTCCCGACGCTTGAGAAACCGACCATTTTGCAGATTATCGCGAAGTAGGAAAATCCCGGATGAGAGGATGAAGTATTGAAAATAAACGATTTTTGTGACATTCAATGTGAATGCCCGTCGAGAAAATCTCTGCCGAGACCTGTGTCAAATTGGTCGAGACCGCTACCCAGGCTTGTCAGCCAATGGCCAGCGCTCAACCAATCCAGCCTCAGCCCAACTGGGACGCGATGGCAAACTCGTTCGCATCGCTTTCCGCGTCTCTTTCTTGGGGAGCGTTGCTGTTAGCGATCATATTTGGATTAGCCACATTCGGTTGGGGCTATGTTGTGAAAGTGTGGGCAGAGCGTGAAGCACGAGAAGAGGCCCAGCGGTGCGCGGAGAAATGGCTAGAGGACGAAGCAACACCATTGCTCCGAAGAGAAATGGAGGAATTCAGAAAGACTTTCCCACCAGAATCGCCTAAATCAGCAAACGAAGTTGACCAATTGGTTGCAGCAATGGGTGCCGATAGGAAGGAGGATGACAATGGAAAATAGCGAAATGCGCATTGTCGCCCGTCACATGGCACAGGCACCCGTAAACATCCAGGCGATCCTCGCAGACCTCGGCATTGAGTACGAGGAAATTCCGCTGGATGAGGCCTCGGGTTCGATCACGCGCCGAGGGGAAACCTTCACGGTCACCGTTAATTCGCTGGAATCGCCTAACCGCAAGCGCTTCACTGCCGCCCACGAATTGGCGCACTACCTGTTTCATCGCGATCTGATGGGCGACGGCCAGAAAATGCACCGCCATGTCGACAAGCTCTTCAACGGGAGGAAGCAATCGGACGACGGCATTTTCAATCGCGACCATGAAGTGCAGGCCAATCGGATCGCCGCTCAAATCATTATGCCAAAGCCTCTGGTCGAAGAGAAGTTTGCAGAGATCAAGGATCTCGCGAAGCTTGCCGAAACCTTTCGCGTTTCAAAGTCGGCGATGGAAATCAGATGTAAGGGCTTGGGGCTGATCCCATAACTGCCACTGCGACTGCATGGCGCGTCTCTTCTATCGTCGACAGAGCAGCAGCCCCCCTTCCCCTCGCCCCCATAACCCCCCATATCCCAGCCCATGGCCGAACTGATCATCCGCCGTGGGCTGGAAGAGCCCGACACGTCTGACGCCTTCGTGCCGCACAAGCCTGCGCGCCCAGAAAAGGCGGCGGAGCAGCGGGCGTTCAGGATCGTTTCGGAGTACCAGCCGGCCGGGGACCAGCCGACAGCGATTGCCGAACTGGTCGAGGGCGTCAGCAATGGCGAGGCGACGCAGGTGCTGCTCGGCGTCACCGGCTCGGGCAAGACCTTCACCATGGCCCAGGTGATCGAGGCGACGCAGCGACCGGCGCTGATCCTCGCGCCGAACAAGATCCTTGCCGCGCAGCTTTATGGCGAGATGAAGAGCTTTTTCCCCGACAACGCG
>CAZNBX010000102.1:4008-6268 GCA_964571305.1 uncultured Novosphingobium sp. | reverse complement strand
CCGGCCGCCCGGCCGGTAGGTGGTGAACCGTGGCCTCGACGGTCTTGCTGACCGCCCCCGCGAGCATGCCGATGCTCATGAAGGAAAGGGTGGCCACCAGGACCAGTGGAATGCTCAACCACCACCAACCGCTGAGTTGCAGGTCGAAGACCAGCACGCAGTTGCGGGTGATCGAACATTCGTGGATTGATGGACCGTCCTGCACGGGGATCGGCTCTTGCCGCGTCACCTTGCCGTGCTTTGACACGACAACGTGCCAGACGGTGTTCTGGGTCATCCCGTCATAGACGATGGCGTTGAGTTCTCCGGTAAGCGGGTCTTCATGCGGATGGGCGCTGAAAGGGACCTGCAAAGTGCCGCCGAAGTCGGTGTAGGCAATGGTTTCCAGGTTCTCGTCCAGCTCCGCCGGAAACGACCCTGCCTCGACGATCGCCAGGGTCTTGCCATTATGCTGGATGATATTGGTATTGACCAGGTCGCGGCGCCCGCGGCGCGGCCCGGGTGCGGCTTTCGGTCCACCCTTCTCTTCCAGGTCCTGCGAGCGGATATAGCGGTTGCGATACCACAGCGCCTTGCCGTCCTTGAGCCGGACGCCGTGAACCATGCCGTCGCCGATAAACCAGTGATGCCCGCGCGGGTCGGGATTGAACGGGTTCGGCCCGTTGCGGACATAGCGGCCATTGAGCTCTGCCGGGATCGTGCCAGTGACTTTCAGGTCAGTCAGCGTCAGTTCCTCTTTCACCGGGGCATGGAGCCCGGTGAGGAACGGATGAACCCGGTCCTTGCTTTGCAGGGCGCGATTCAATTTCGCGAGCGAGGTGACGCCTTTAGTGACCACCGAGCGAATTGCAGTCTCAACAGCACTTGCCATGATTCGGGCTCTCCCGTAATGTTTATGCCGTAAACATATTCGGAATGATAACAGTGTCAACATTGAAGTCCGAGGCCCGCTCCTATCACCATGGCGACCTGCGTTCGGCGCTGGTTGCTGCGGGGTTGAAGGCGCTCGAAACAACCGAGGTAGCCGACCTGTCGCTGCGACAGTTGGCGCGTGAAGTCGGTGTCTCGGCAACGGCAGTCTATCGACACTTTCCGGACAAGCAGGCCCTGCTCCGTGCGCTCGCGGATGAAGGGATCACAAGGCTTGGCGAGGCCCAGCAGTTGGCGGCAGGTTCAGCGCAAAACGAGGCCGAAGCCTTTGCCGCCACTGGCCGCGCCTACGTCCGCTTTGCCCTGGCACACCCCGCCCTGTTCCGCCTGGTTTTCAGCCACTGCGAACCGCTCGGCGATACGGTATTCGGGCAGAGCCTGGCAGCTCGCCTGTTGCAGGACCAGGCGGGTCTTGCGACTGGCAACGATCCGGCGGCGACGCGGCGCCTGATGATCCAGGCCTGGGCCGTGGTCCACGGCCTCGCCATGCTGATGCTCGACGGGCAATTGCCCGCAGAGGACGCCCTGATCGACCAGGTGATCGACCGGGCGACCCTGTTTCCGCGCGCTACTTCTGCGACGCGAAACGTGCTGCAAGCAATTGCAGCGAAACAATGAACAAACCGAAGAACACCCCACCCACCGT
Source organism: uncultured Novosphingobium sp. (assembly GCA_964571305.1). Taxonomy (GTDB): domain Bacteria; phylum Pseudomonadota; class Alphaproteobacteria; order Sphingomonadales; family Sphingomonadaceae; genus Novosphingobium. The sequence continues at coordinate 4,692 of CAZNBX010000102.1, read as the reverse complement.
GGTGGACAGGGCCAGTTCAGCAAAGTCGACCTTCAACTGGACCAGCGGCGCGGCCGCAACGGTCAGGAACAGCATCGCCGCCGGGTTGAAGAGGAACGGCACCGCATTGATGATTTGCAGGTAGATCGCCGCCACCATGATTAGTAGACCCAGGATCAGGCCGTTGGTGCCCATGATCCCGGACAGGTAAACCACCTGCCATGAGAGCGCGATGCCGACCAGTGCCCCGGCAATCGTTGCCGGCAGGCGCTTGACATCCAGATGCTCAAGATTGGCCCAGTGCCACAGCAGCAGGAACCCGCCGAACAGGGTCAGGTCGCTGTACAGGGTCGCCCCGATGGCCACCCAAGCCACGATCGCAACAACGACGATGGCAACGATCCCAAGCCCCGCAACCGGACCAGGTGCCGCCGCAGGCGCTGAATTCACATCTGACATAATCATCCCCTCCATCCGCACTTAATCGCGCAGTTAAGGGAACAGACCGGATTTGTCCGATCTGCGCAAGTCAGCATTTGTGCGCGCTCATCCCTCGGGAAGCAGCAGCGACCCATCGCCGTAGGAATAGAACCGGTATTCCGCCGCAATCGCATGGGCATAGGCGGCCTGCATCCGGTCCAGTCCCATCAACGCGGAAACCAGCATGAACAGGGTCGATTGCGGCAAGTGGAAATTGGTGACCAG
>CAZNBX010000102.1:0-3998 GCA_964571305.1 uncultured Novosphingobium sp. | reverse complement strand
TACGGATCAGCAGGGGCTCGGGTGCGCTGCTCTCTGCTTCGCTGGGGCGCAGCAGGTTTTCGATGTTGCGCAGCGAGTATTCGTCTTTGCCAACTACTTCGAACAGCGCGTCGGCGGTTTTGAAGCGATAGCCGGGCGTGATGAAGATCGCGGTGTCGCCGGAAAACGGATGGATCACCCTTGCATCGTCCGCCGCGCTTTCCAGCAGGCGGAGCGAGGTCGTGCCGACGGCGATGATCCGCCCGCCTGCTTGTCGGACAGCATTCAGCCGCGCCGCGACTTCGGGTGAGATCGTGCCCCATTCGGAATGCATCTGGTGGTCTTCGGTGTCATCCGCCTTGACCGGCAGGAACGTGCCCGCACCGACATGAAGGGTCACCGTCTCGTGTCCGATCCCTGCTTCGGTCAGCGCGGCAATCAATTCCGGGGTGAAGTGCAGCGCAGCAGTCGGAGCGGCGACGGCTCCGTCCTTTGCCGCGAACATCGTCTGGTAGTCCTGCCGGTCCTGCTCGTCGATTGCGCGTTTACCAGCAATGTAAGGCGGCAAAGGCACCTGGCCCGCCCGGTCCAGCAAAACCTCGACCGGCTCATCGCCATGAAAGGCCAGGGTCCAGCTGCCATCAGCGTGACGTTCCTCAGCCGTGGCCGAAACTCCGGCGGCGAATTCGACCAGGTCGCCCGGATGGAGCCGCTTGGCATTGCGAACAAACGCCTGCCAGCGGCGCAGCTCGCTCTCCTTGTGCAGGGTCCCTCCGATCCGCGCCTCGCCGCGATAGCCTTCGAGCTGTGCCGGAATGACCCGGGTGTCGTTGAACACCAGAACATCACCCTCGCGCAATTGCTGCGGCAAGTCGCGCATGGTCAGGTCTTGGAAGGGTTCATTACCTGCAACCACCAGCATCCGCGCGGAATCGCGGGGCTTCACTGGCCGCAGGGCAATCCGTTCTGGCGGAAGTTCAAAATCGAAAAGGTCGACACGCATGGCGCGCCGCTAGCCGGACTTGCCCGGCACGACAAGCTTCACGGTCGTGCGCTGCGCCGTTTCAGTTCGACTTCGAATTGGTCAGCATATCGGCGGAAATGTCCGCTGGAACGACAACCGGCGCCGCGGGACGTGGAAGGTTGTCCGATAGCATCGAAGCCTGGAGGATCTTGGTCGGGCTGGTCGGCGGTTCACCCCGGACGATGTTGTCGACCACGTCCATGCCCGCAATCACGCGGCCAAAGTTGGTGTAGCGGTGATCGAGCGCAAAGCGCGGGTAGAACACGATGAAGAATTGGCTGTTGGCCGTATCCGGCTGGTCGGTCCGCGCCATCGAGATCGTCCCGCGAACGTGCGGCATCGCGTTGAATTCAGCCTTAAGGTCGGGCAGCGGCGAGCCGCCCTGCCCGGTACCGGTCGGGTCACCGGTCTGAGCCATGAAGCCGTCAATTACGCGGTGGAAGATGATCCCGTTGTAAAAGCCCTGCTTGGCCAGGGTCTTGACCCGCTCGACATGGTTCGGCGCCCATTGCGGCATCAGCCGGACCAACACCCGTCCGCCGTTCGACAGGTCGAGTACCAGGATGTTCTCAGGATCGACCGAAACGTCGGTGCTCACCACCGGGTTGAGCGCCGGTGCCGCGGCAGGCTGCGGTGCCTGCTCCTTCTTGGCGAGCGCTGGGCTTGCGGCAAGCGACAGACCAAGGACAAGGGAAGCGATCAGGCGACGGTTCATGGGTGGTGATACTCGTGTCTTGCAGGAATGAGCGCGGGATAGCGCCCGGAGCCTGTCATGGCAATGAACGGAACGGCAATGCCCACCGGAATGCGGAGGGCTTATCGCTTGCCGATCCGGGCCTCCACGTCATCGCGCACAGCGGGGCTGACGAATTTCGAAATCTCGCCGCCATAGACCGCGATTTCCTTGACCAGGCGCGAGGCAATCGGCTGCAACGACACGTCTGCCATCAGGAACACCGTCTCAACCTCATTGTTGAGCTGGCGGTTCATGCCGGTGAGCTGATACTCGTATTCGAAGTCCGTCACGCCGCGAATGCCGCGGATCACGACGGAAGCGCCCATCGCATCGGCAAAGTCCATGAGCAGCGAATTGAAGCCGACCACGCGGATCTTCGCATTGCCGATCCCGGCCACTTCCCGCTCAACCATGGCGATGCGCTCGTCATCGTCGAACATCGGCGACTTGGCGATGTTGGTCGTCACGCCGATGATCAGCTCGTCGACCAGCTTGGCCCCGCGCGCGATAATGTCCATGTGCCCCAGGGTAATCGGGTCGAAAGTGCCGGGATAAACCCCGATCCGCTTCGCCATTTCAGTGGTCCCTTTCCACGATGTAGCGCGCCAGCGCCCGCAACAGGTCAGCCTCTTGCCCGTAAGAGCCAAGATAGGCAATCGCCTGATTGACCAGCATCTGCGCCTGTTCGCGCGCCCGGTCCTCACCCAGCAGGCCGACGAAGGTCTGCTTGCCAGCTTCCGCGTCCTTTCGCAGCGCCTTGCCCGCCTTGGCCTCATCTCCCGCATGGTCGAGCAGGTCATCGGCGATCTGGAAGGCCAGGCCAATGTCGCGGGCATAGCCTTTCAGATGTGTGCGCCCTTCTGCCGGCACCTTGCCCAGCACCGCGCCCATTTCCACTGCGGCCGATAGCAGCGCCCCGGTCTTCAGCTGTTGCATCCGGGTAATCGCGGCAAGATCGAGCGACTGCCCTTCCCCCTCGATGTCGAGCATCTGCCCGCCGACCATGCCGGGCGCACCCGAGGCACAGGCAAGAACCTGGACAAGTTCGGAGCGGACGAACGGATCGCCGCTGGTCGCCGGATCGGCCAGAACTTCAAAAGCAAAGCTTTGCAGGGCATCCCCCGCCAGCACGGCCACTGCTTCGCCAAAGGCCTTGTGCGTGCTCGGCTTACCGTGGCGCATGGCATCGTCGTCCATGCATGGCAGGTCGTCGTGGACCAACGAATAGGCATGGATCGATTCAATCGCGATGGCGGCGCGCAAGGCCTGCGAACGGTCGACCCCGTGCATTCCGGCCGTCGCGGTCAAGAGCAGCGGACGCAGCCGCTTGCCCCCGCCGATGGCGGCATAGCGCATGGCCTGCGCCAGCTTGCCTTCGCCGGGAAGCAGCGCATCAAACAGCCCATCGACTTCACGCGCGATCGCCGGAAGCGCTTCGGCGAGCAGCGGATCGAGCGCCATGGCTCAGCCAGCGTCGAACGGGGTGGTGCCGGTGGCCTGGCCGTCGGCCCCGGCCACGATCTTTTCGATCCGCAGCTGGGCCGCATCGAGCCGGGCCTGGCAGTGCTTGCGCAGCTTTTCCCCTTGTTCATAGAGGTCCATCGTCGCGTCCAGCGGCACTTCGCCGCTTTCCAGCTTGCGAACAATGTCTTCAAGCGCCCGCAGCGCATCTTCGAACGACAGTGCGGCAATATCGGGATCGGTCTCGCTCATGGCGCGGACCATTGACCGCGCGGGCCGCAGCGGTCAAGTTGCGTTGCAAGGCGGCATGGCGCTTCCGTGGAGAATTTTTCGATGTTCAAGTGGTATCTGGCCTATCCGATCGTAGGCGCCCTGTTCCTGGTGCTCGACATGGCCTGGCTGCGCTTTGCCGGACCGGCGCTCTATCGCCCGGCCCTGGGTGACCTCCTGACCGAAAAGTTCCGCATTGGCCCGGCAGTGGCGTTCTACGTGATCTATTTCGCCGCCCTCACCCTGTTCGCCGTCGCCCCGGGCACCCTGCTGGCGCAGAGCAATTACGGCGTCGCTATTGCCACCGGCATGGGCGCGGCACTGGGCCTGACCGCCTATGCCACGTACAACCTCACCAACATGGCAACGCTGCGCAGCTGGCCGCTGCAGATGACCCTGGTCGACATGGCCTGGGGCACCGTTGCCAGCGGCCTCGCGGCTGGTGCGGCAACGCTGCTGATGATCAAGCTGCAGGGCTGACGTCGATGTTCATCGGGCACTGGGCGCCAGCGCTGGCGGTTGCAAGCC
>CAZNBX010000101.1:0-6316 GCA_964571305.1 uncultured Novosphingobium sp. | reverse complement strand
GCTGGATGTTTTCCATCCAGTTGAAGAAGGTCTTTTCCCAGCTCTTCGGGACGATCTCGACCGCGCCGGAACGGACCGCCTCAAGCGGGGCCTTGGCCAGTTCGGCGGCGTTGACGTACCACTGGTCGGTCAGCCACGGCTCGATCGGCACGCCGCCGCGGTCCCCATAGGGCTGCTGGATCACGCGCGGTTCGGCATCGGCCGAAACCTCTTCGCCGTCCTTGTCCTTGGTCACATGGGGGATCAGGCAGCCGGCGGCTTTCATGTCGGCGACGATCATTTCGCGCGCGACGAAGCGGTCCAGCCCCAGGTACTTTGCCGGCACCAGACCATCGGCGGTCTGGACCACGCGGGCTTCGGCATCGAACATGTTAAGCATGTCGGCCGGCTTGATCCCGGCGCGCTTGCCCACTTCAAAGTCATTGAAGTCATGCCCCGGGGTGATCTTGACCACGCCAGAGCCGAGTTCGGGATCGGCGTGCTCGTCCGCCACCACCTTGAAGCGGCGGCCGGTGATCGGCTGGAGGATTTCCTTGCCAATGGCCGCCTTGTAGCGCTCGTCGTCCGGGTTCACCGCCACGGCCATGTCGGCCAGCATGGTTTCGGGGCGCGTCGTGGCCACCTCGACATGGCCCGAGCCATCGGCAAATGGATAGCGGAAGCGCCAGAAGCCGCCCTTGACCTCGTGGGTCTCGACCTCAAGGTCAGAGATCGCGGTCTTCAGCTTCGGGTCCCAGTTGACCAGCCGCTTGTCGCGATAGATCAGTCCGCGGTTGTAGAGATCGACGAAAACCTTCACCACGGCGCGGGTGAAGTGCGGGTCCATCGTGAACTGCTCGCGGCTCCAGTCCATCGAGCAGCCGAGGCGGCGCAGCTGGCGGGTGATCGTGCCGCCGCTTTCCGCCTTCCATTCCCAGACCTTGTCGATGAAGGCCTCGCGCGAATAGTTGGTGCGCTTGTCCTGGGCCGCTTCGAGCTGGCGTTCGACCACCATCTGGGTCGCGATCCCGGCGTGGTCGGTGCCGACCACCCACAGCGCATCCTTGCCGCGCAGACGCTCGTACCGGACCACGACGTCCTGCAACGTATTGTCGAGCGCGTGGCCGATGTGGAGCGAGCCGGTGACGTTCGGCGGCGGGTTGACGATGGTGAACGGGGTCGCGTCGGGGCGTTCCGGACGGAACAGGCCGTTGGATTCCCAGTGCTCGTACCACTTCGCCTCGATCGCGGCGGGGTCGAAAGTCTTGGGCAGTTCGGTTTCAGGCGTGGTCTGGGTCATATCAAGGCGGCCTTTGCCAGCGGCGCGGCCCACGCGCAAGGTTTGCGCACTGTCTTGCGGTATACGCGTTTTTCCCCCAAACCGTGCGCGATGCGTGAATGGGCTGACTTCTCGATCGTCGAAAGCGAAGGCGGCAAGCGCAGGCTCGTGCTGACCGGGCCGCTGCTCGTTTCGTCGCTGGGGCGGATCGACGATGCCCTGCGCGGCCTCGGTGCGGACATTGCGGCGATCGACCTCAGCCAGGCGCACGAAGTCGACACGGTCGGGGCCTGGGTGGTCTGGCGGCTGGCGCGGGAAAGCGGCGCGGACATCGTTGGGGCCAGCGACAAGGCCCAGCGCCTGATCGCCGCGGTCCATCGCAACGAGCTGGAAGAAGCCGAACAGGCCGAGGAAGAACCGCCGATTCCGGTGCGGCTGACCGAGCCGGTCGGCAATTTCGTCATCAGCTATTGGCACGGCGTGGTTAGCCTACTTGGCTTCCTTGGCGCGCTGATCCTCGCACTGGGCTCGGTGATCCGTCATCCGGCGCGGTTCCGCGTGACCGCCCTGGTCCGCCAGATCCAGCTGGTCGGGGTCGGCGCCCTGCCGATCATCGGGCTGATGAGCTTCCTCGTCGGGATCGTCATCGCCCAGCAGGGCGCGGTCCAGCTCGAACAGTTCGGGGCTGAAATCTACACCATCAATCTCACCGGGCGACTGTCGTTCCGGGAACTTGGCGTGCTGATGACCGCTATCATGGTCGCGGGCCGCTCCGGCTCGGCCTTTGCCGCGCAGCTGGGGACGATGAAGCTGACCGAGGAAATCGATGCGATGCGGACGATCGGCGTCTCCCCGATGGAGGCGTTGGTGGTGCCGCGGGTGCTGGCCTGCACCTTCATGATGATTCTGCTCGGCTTCTATGCCGCGATCCTCTCGATCATCGGCGGGGCAGTGATTTCGACCTTTTCGCTGGAAATCCCGTTCTTCACCTTCTTGACGCGGATTCAGGAAGTGGTGCCGACCCATGACCTGTGGGTCGGGCTGATCAAGGGCCCGGTTTTCGGCCTGATCGTCGCCGTGGCCGGGTGCTACCAGGGCATGCAGGTCGAGGGCAATTCCGAAGCCGTCGGGATTCGCACGACCATCGCCGTGGTCCAGGCGATCTTTGCCGTGATCGTGCTCGATGCCTTCTTCGCGGTGTTCTTCACCGAAGTGGGGTGGGGATGAGCGGTCCTGCCAGCAACCAGGACTTCCCGATCGTGGTCGAGGGGCTGAAGACGGCCTTTGGCGACCACGTGATTCACGAAGGGCTCGACCTAAAGGTCCGGCGCGGCGAGATCCTCGGCGTGGTCGGCGGGTCGGGCACCGGCAAGTCGGTACTGATGCGCGCGATCATCGGGCTCCAGCCACCCGCCGCCGGGCATATCGAGGTGCTGGGCGACGTGATTACCGCAGCGCGCGACGATGACGACATCGACATCCGCAGCCGCTGGGGGGTGCTGTTCCAGGGCGGGGCGCTGTTCTCGACCCTGACCGTGGCCGAGAACATCGAGGTTCCGCTCAAGCAGTTCTACCCCGAGATCAGCGACGAACTGCGCCGCGAGATTGCCCGTTACAAGGTCATGCTCTCCGGCCTGCCGGACGAAGCGGCGGACAAGTATCCGTCCGAACTGTCGGGCGGGATGCGCAAGCGCGCCGGCTTGGCGCGGGCGCTGTCGCTCGACCCGGAGCTGCTGTTCCTTGACGAGCCGACCGCCGGGCTCGACCCGATCGGGGCGGCCGCGTTCGACCAGCTGACCAAGGAACTGCAGGCGACCCTGGGGCTGACCGTGTTCCTGATCACCCACGATCTCGACACCCTGTACGAGATCTGCGACCGCGTCGCGGTGCTGGCGGACAAGCGGGTGATCGCGGTCGATACTATCCCCAACCTGCTGCAGCTGGATCACCCGTGGGTGCAAGAATATTTCAACGGTCCGCGCGGACGGGCGGCCAGTTCGGCCAAGGATCGCGCCACGGCGAAAGCGGCCAAGGCAATGGACAAGCAAGCGGGCACGGGGGCATAAGGCACAGCGATGGAAACCAGAGCCAATCATGTCTGGGTCGGTGCCGTAACCTTGGCGCTGCTCGCGCTCGTTGCCGCCACGATCCTGTGGATCTCGCGCCTGAACGAGGGCAACAAGCACGACTTCGACGTGTTCTTCAAGCAATCGGTTGATGGCCTGTCAAAGGGCTCGTCGGTGTCGTTCCAGGGCGTGGCGGTAGGCCAGGTCAAGGAAATCGAGCTGTGGCCCAAGGACCCCAGCTTCGTCCGCGTCCGCATCGCGGTCGACAAGGGCACCCCGATCCGCGTCGGCACCACCGCGACGATGCAGGGCAGCTTTACCGGCGTGTCCAACATCCAGCTGGAAGGCGCCAACCGCGATGCGCCGGAACTGACCTGCAAGGGCGAACAGGCCAGCGCCTGCCCCGAAGGCGTGCCGGTGATTCCGACCAAGCGCGGCGGTCTGGGCGAACTGCTCAACTCCGCCCCGGTCCTGCTCGAGCGCCTGGCGACGCTGACCGAGCGGCTGACCATGGTCTTCTCGGACAAGAACCAGGCCTCGCTGGAACGCATCCTCGCCAATACTGACCGGCTGAGCGCGGGCCTGGCCGATTCCGCGCCGCAGTTCCGCGCCACCATGGCCGAACTCCAGCTGACCCTAGCCGATGCTCGCAAGGCACTGGTCACTTTCGAGGCGACGACCGGCACGGCAAACGACGTGCTAAATGGCGAAGGGCGGCAGATGATTGCCCAGTTCCGCAAGTCGTTGCGCTCGGTCGAAAAGACCGCCGATAACCTTGACGCGATGGTCAACGACGTGCGTCCGGCAGCCAAGCAGTTGAACGAGACGACACTGCCACAGGCCGAGGCGGCGATCCGCGACCTGCGCGCCAGCACCAAGGCGCTGCGCGACCTGACCGAAAAAGTGAACAACGACGGAGCCGGAACCCTGCTCGGCGGGCAGCAGTTGCCGGACTACAAGCAATGAGGAAACCAGGCATGGCCGGCAAACTGATCCGCTTTGGCGCGCTGGCATTCCTGCCGCTGACCCTGGCCGCCTGCGTCAACATTGGCGGCAAGGGCAAGCTTCCGCCAACTCTGCTGACCCTGACCCCGTCGGCAGTCGCTCCGGCTGGCAGCGGTGCAACCGCCGCACCAGCGGACGCGCTGATGGTGCTGGAGCCGGAAACCGACCAGCACCTCTCGGTCGTGCGCATTCCGGTCCAGGTCGACGATGCCAATATCGCCTATATCAAGAACGCCCAGTGGGTTGAGCGGCCCGGGCGCCTGTTCCGGGCGCTGCTGGCCGAAACGCTGCGCGCCAAGGGTCGGCATCTGATCCTGGAAGATACCCAGGCGAGCGTTCCGGTCGCCGGTTCGCGCCTGGCCGGGCGGCTGATCGCCATGGGCTATGATGCGCAGAGCCGATCGGTCGTGGTCCGTTATGACGCGATCCGCACCAGCGCGGGCGGCGCAGTCCAGACCAAGCGGTTTGAAAGCGTGGTGTCCGGGGTGAAGGCCAATGGAAAGGCCATCGGCCCAGCGCTGAACCGCGCGGCCAACGACGTCGCGGCTCAGGTCGCGGACTGGGTGGACTAGCTCAACCCCGCGCCAATTCGGCAAACCGGGCCGCGGCGGTGAAAGCGGCTAGGCGGCGTTCGCGGCGGGTGGTGGCTTCGTGGTCCTCGCCCCACTGTTCCACCTGCCAGTCGGCTTCCAGTTCGGCGGCGTCCCACAGGGCGGCGATGTCCGCGCCCGGTTCAATGGCGGCTAAGGCGATGTTGAGCGAGGCGGAAAGGCTGGCCAATGTATTCAAAGCCGCAAGCGTGAAGGCATCGTGCGCGGTCAGGACGCTTTCCAGCCGCTTCAGCGTTTCAGCTGGCTGCGGGCGGTGGATGATCCCGGAAATTCGCTCGAAGTGAACGTCCCAGCGCGTCTCGGCCGATTTTAGCAGGGGCTCCCACACCGCGATCTGGCGGGCGTGGAGCGGCTCGTCCGGTTCAGCGCGATAGCATAGCGTATCGGTTTCGCCGTATCGCAGCAGGGTGGCGATCACTGCGGCGGGGTCCGCCTCGACCACGTCGAGCGCATAGTCGGCGAGATCGCGCAGGACGAATGTCCCCGGGTCGATGTCCTCACCCTGCGCGGCCCATTCATCGGCGAGTGCCGCGGCCAGCCCGGCGCTGGGAACGATCTGCTGCTTGCCGCCTTGGGTCTTCACCTTGCGCCCGTCGAGGGTAACCTGCCAGCCGCCTTCGGCAGTGGTGGTAGCTGTTTCCTTGTAGAACCGTTTCATTGCTGGCCAGACTTCCATTTCCGGGAAAGGCTGCGCGGAATAACGATAAATCCGGCCAAGCCAAGCAGGACCAGGCCGATCCCGACCGGCTGCGGAGCCATAATCTTGCCGCCCGCGGCGAGCAGGCCGACCGTCAGGCAAGTCGCTCCGCCCAGCCGGACCAGGGACAGCGCGGCAAAGCGGCGGCGGGCAAGGGTTTCCTGTTCGGTCATGACAGCAGTTCCATCAGGTGGGCCGGATCGCGCGCCACCGCTTCGGCCCCGGCATCGCGCAGTTCCTGCGCGGTGTGATAGCCCCAGTCGACACCGATCGCCCGGACCCCGGCATTGACCGCCATGGCCATGTCGTACTGGGTGTCCCCGATCATCACGGTCGCGCCTTGGTCTGCGCCGCTTTCCGCCAGTGCCGCATCGACCATCGAGGGGTGCGGCTTGGACGGATGATTGTCGGCGGTCTGGAGCGTGCAGAAATGGGCGGTCAGGCCGTGCATCGCCAGGCAGTGGTCCAGCCCGCGCCGGCTCTTGCCGGTGGCAACGCCGAGCAGCCAGCCCGCAGCGGACAGGGCACCAACCAGTTCAGCAATCCCGTCGTACAGCGGCTCGACCAGCGCGCCGCTTTCCCGCGCCGCGCGGAACGAGTCGCGATAGGCCTGGTCCAATTCCTTGCGTAGTTCTTCGGGCAGGTCGGGGGCGAGCAGGCGGATCGCTTGCGGCAGGCT
>CAZNBX010000100.1:0-6326 GCA_964571305.1 uncultured Novosphingobium sp. | reverse complement strand
TCCAGGGTTCCAACCGACTGTCCGGCGGCCGGCTGACGATTGACCTCAACTCCGGACTGTCGACGCTCGACGGGCGGGTCGGCGGCGGTTCGCCCGCGCTTGGCGGCCAGGGCACGACCCCGCGTGGGGGACGGATTTCCGGGACCTTCACCGTCCCCAAGCGCTCGACCAACTAAGCCCTTAGGCGCCGATGGACCTGGCGGCGCAGCGGCGCTTCCTCCTTGATCTTGTCGGAACCGCAACAGTTCCGGCCCTCGCCGATGCGTCGCCAGACGACTGGGCGGCGATTGACGCCTTGGCCGAGCAACACCGGCTGCGGCCGCTGCTCCACGCCATGCACGGGCACCGGGCAGAGGTTCCGGAAGACATTAAGGACACATGGCGCGCAGCGCACCGCCTCTCGGCCTTGCAGGCGCTGGTCCAGCGGGCGGAACTGGTCGAAACGTGCGCCCTGCTGGAGCGTCGGGGCTTTGCTCCGGTAGCGCTGAAGGGCGCGTGGCTGGCCCGTCACGCCTATCCCGAGGCTGCCCAGCGGCCGATGCGCGACCTCGATTTGCTGGTCCCGCCGGAACAGGTAATCCCGGCTTTCCATGCCCTGCTGGACGAAGGCTTTCGACAAGAGGACCCAGCCGAGATGACGATCGAGGAGATCGTTCGGCTCGACAAGCATATGCCGCCGCTGACCGCGCCGCGCGGCACCCGGGTGGAACTGCACCACCGCCTGTGGGAACTGGACGGCAGGCTCGACCATGCAAGCCCAAGGCAGGCTTTGTCAGCGGAGCAGGCGGTCAATACCGATCCGGATGGCATCCACTTCCTCGTGCCCCAGGATCAACTGGCGCATCTCATCGTCCATGCGGTCTACAGCCACCGGCTCGACTGCGGGCCTTTGGTGATTCCGGATATTTCCTTTCAGATTCAAAAGGAAAGGATTGACTGGCCGCGCTTCTGGTCCGATGCCGCCCGGCATGGTTGGCGAAATGGCGCACGATTGATGCTGGAACTGGTCGCACGCTACCGGCCCGAAACGCGGATCGACTTCGCGGCGGACCAAGGTGCGCCCGCGCCCAAGGCGCTGCTCGACCTCGCCCCCGATCTGCTGCTGCAGGACCTCGACACGCGGCATAGCGCCGGGTTTGCCGCCGCCAGCCTCAAAGGTGGTGCATCGCGCTTGTGGGCCCGGCTATTGGGCCGACGCTCGGCCGACAACGTCGCCCCGGCAAATCGCATGGCAAACGGAATTGGCGACGCCTTGCACTGGGCCGGATCGCGGCTGGTGCGCAATGTCCGCGATCTCGCCAGGCTTGAGGTTCGGCAGCAATCGCGGCAACTGGCCACTTTGAGCAGCTGGCTCGATCAATGAAGCACCGCTCTGTCCTGATCGTCGGGCTCAACTATGCGCCCGAGCCGGTCGGGATTGGTCCCTACACCCAGGGCCTGGCAGAGGCGCTGGCCACACGCGGCGCAAAGGTTCGCGTCGTCTGCGGCCAGCCATACTATCCGCAATGGCGCGTCTATGCGGCATTCGCTGGCCGTGGGTGGACCACGACCGAAGAGAACGGCGTCCAGATCACGCGCTGCCCGCACTATGTCCCGGCGGAGCCATCGGGCCTGAAGCGGATCGTTCATCTCGCCAGCTTTGCCCTTGCCGCGCTTGTGCCCGTGCTGCGCCCAGGCCGTGACAGGCCCGACCTGGTGATCGCGATTGCCCCCGCCTTACCCAGCGTGGTCACCGCATGGCTGGCCGCGCGGCTCTCCGGCGCGAAGCTGTGGATCCATGTCCAGGACTTCGAAGTCGAAGCCGCCCTGGCTACCGGCTTGCTGGGCAAAGGCAATCTGCTGGCCCGCGCCGCAAGCTGGCTGGAGCGGCGCCTGCTGCGGCTGGGCGATGTCGTCTCCACGATCAGCCCGCAGATGTGTCGACGCCTGATCGACAAGGGGGTCGCGCCAGAGCGGGTGCTGGAAATGCGCAATTGGTCCGACGACCGGTTCCGCGCCGATCCAGAAGGGGCAAGCGTAATCCGCTCGGACTGGAACCTGCACGGCAAGACCGTGGCGCTCTATTCGGGCAACATTGCCCGCAAGCAGGGGATCGAGATCCTGATCGAGGCGGCGCGCCTGCTGAAGGACCGCCCGGGCATCGCCGTCGTGATTTGCGGCGAAGGACCGAACCGCGCCGAGCTGGAACGGCTCTCGGCAGGGCTGCCGAATGTCCAGTTGCACGACCTGCAGCCAGCCGAGCGGATGGGCGCGATGCTGACCATGGCCGACATCCACCTCTTACCGCAGATCGCCGGTGCGGCTGATCTGGTCCTGCCGTCAAAGCTGACCAACATGCTGGCCTCGGCCCAGCCGGTCGTGGCCACCAGCGAACCGGGAACCGGACTTCATGCCGAAGTCGACGGTTGCGGCCTTGTCACCCCGCCGGGGGATGCATCAGCCCTGGCCGATGCGATTGCCGAACTGGCGGACGACCCCCAGCGCCGCATGAACCTGGGCGAGGCCGCCGCCGCGCGCGCGGCAGAGCGTTGGCGCAAAGATGCGATCATCGACCGTGCCATCGCCATCGTCGCGGGCGGTAAAGTCTAATCCTTGCTCCACGGTGACTTGTGCGGAGCGTGGGCTGCAACCTTGGCCTGCTGGCTCTGCTGGGTCTCCTCGGGCGAAGGCACCGAGCAATAGGCGGTAAGCAGCACGCCGAGCGACCAGGTCACGGCTTTCCACCGGCTGGCAAAGACATGGCGCAGCTTTGTACCGAACCCGAACATTGGCCCAGGCTAAGCCCGGAGGGTTAAGGAAGCTTTTCAGCCTCGTGCTTCAATTCGTAGAGCAGATCGAGCGCCTCGCGCGGGGAAAGCGCATCGACGTCGAGCGCATTCAGCCGCTCGCGCAGGGCATCGACCACTTCTTCCTGCTGCTCGATGGCCGCAGCGAACAGGGGCAAGTCGCCCAGCCCAGCCGCCAGCCCGCCAGTCTCCGCCCGGCCCTTTTCCAGCCGTTGCAGCACAGCCGATGCGCGCGCCACAACCGGAGCGGGAACCCCGGCGAGCTTGGCCACGGCAAGGCCGTAGGAACGGTCCGCCGGGCCTTCCGCCAGTTCGTGCAGCAGGACCAGATCGCCCTGCCATTCGCGCGCCCGGACATGATGGAGCGACAGCGCGTCGCAGCTTTCGGCCAGGCGCGACAGCTCGTGATAATGGGTCGCGAACAGGCAGCGGCACTTGTTCACGCCGTGCACTGCCTCGACCACGGCCCAGGCTAGGGCCAGCCCGTCGTAGGTCGATGTGCCGCGCCCGACTTCGTCGAGGATCACGAAGCTTCGCTCGCTTGCCTGGGCAAGGATCGCGGCGGTCTCGACCATTTCGACCATGAAGGTCGAGCGGCCCCGCGCCAGATTGTCCGACGCGCCGACCCGGCTAAACAGGCGGTCGGTCAGGCCCACCGTCGCCCGCGCGGCGGGAACGAAGCCCCCCGCTTGGGCGAGCAGGACGATCAGCGCATTCTGGCGCAGGAAGGTGCTCTTGCCGCCCATGTTCGGGCCGCCGACCAGCCACAGCCGGTCCTGCGCCGACAGGCGGCAGTCATTGGCAACAAAGCGCTCACCCTTGGCCGCAAGCGCCGCCTCGACCACCGGGTGACGGCCACCCTCAATCTCCAGGCGGTTGTCTTGAACCACTTCGGGACGACACCAGCCGCCCTCGGCGGCGCGTTCAGCCTGACCGCAAGCCACGTCGAGCCGGGCCAGCGCTTCGGCCGTCGCCGCTATGGCATGGCGCGCGCTTATCGCGTCGGCCACCAGTTCCTCGAAATGCGCTTCCTCGGCCGCAAGGGCATGGCCCCCCGCCTCGGCGATCCGGCTCGCCTCCTCATGCAGCGCGAGCGCATTGAAGCGCACTGCCCCGGCCATGGTCTGGCGGTGGGTGAAGCCGCTGTCCGGGGCCATCAGCGCATCGGCGTGGCGCGCGGGGACTTCGACGAAATAGCCGAGCACGCCGTTGTGGCGGATCTTCAGCGCGGCAATCCCGGTCTGGTCGCGGTACTTCGCCTCCAGCGCGGCAATCGCGCGGCGGGCATCGCCCGAAATGCGGCGCAGCTCGTCCAGAGCGTGATCATAGCCCTCGGCAATGAAACCGCCCTGCGAGCGTTCGGTCGGCGGCGCCGGAACCAGCGCGCGGGAGTAAAGATCGGTCAAGGCGGCATGCCCGGTCAGTTGCGGCAGCAACGCTTCGAGCAGGGCCGGACGATCCTGCTGGCCGCGCAAGTGATCGTGGATGCGGCGCGCTTCGGAAAGGCCATCGCGCAATTGCCCCAGGTCGCGCGGCGAACCCCGTCCGGCAACGACCCGCCCCAGCGCACGGCCGACGTCGGGCAAGGCGCGCAGCACGGCGCGCAGGTCGCCGCGCAGCAGCGGATTGCCATGCAGCCAGTCGACCAGCGCCAGTCGCGCCTCGATCATCGCGGCGTCGGTCAGCGGGGCCGACAGGTCCTCGGCGAGAAGGCGCGCGCCTGCGCCGGTGACGCAGCGGTCAATCGCTTCGATCAGGCTGCCCCGGCGGGTGCCCTGGCTGGAGACGAGGATTTCCAGGCTGGCGCGGGTCGCCTCGTCCATCGCCAGGTGAGCCTGGCCGTCGCGGGCCACCGGCGGCAGCAGCAGCGGCAGCTTCCCCCGCCCGACGTGATCGAGATAGGCGACCAGCCCGCCAGCCGCGGCCAGCATCGCCCGGGTGAAGCTGCCGAAGCCATCAAGGGTCGCGACCCCGTGCACCGCCTTCAGCCGCGTCTCGCCGCCGTCGCTGGCAAAGTCGCGCGACGGGCGCACGATTGCGTCGAGCGGCCCATCGGCCCACCCCTCCGGCACGACCACTTCGCTCGCGCCAAGGCGGGCCAGTGCAGCACCAAGCCGGTCAGCGGAGCATTCCTCCAGCTCCATCCGCCCGGTCGATATATCGCAGGCGGCAAGGCCGATGGTGCCGCGAAGTTCGCACACTGCGGCAAGGACATTGGCGCGGCGCGGCTCGAGCAGCGCCTCTTCGGTCAGCGTCCCGGCAGTAACGAAGCGGACGATGTCCCGCGCGACCAAGGCCTTGGACCCGCCGCGCTTCTTCGCCTCCTCCGGAGTCTCGACCTGCTCGGCAATCGCGACGCGGCACCCGGCCTTGATCAGGCGGGCAAGGTAACCTTCGGCGGAGTGGACCGGTACCCCGCACATCGGAATCGGTTCGCCCTGGTGCTCGCCCCGGCTGGTCAGCGCAATGTCCAGCACCTGCGCCGCGGTGCGGGCATCGTCGAAGAACAGCTCGAAGAAATCGCCCATGCGGTAGAGCAGCAGGCAATCGCCCGCTTCGGCCTTCAGCGAGAGGTACTGGGCCATCATCGGGGTGGTCCCGGCAGGGGCGGATGATCCGTGCATCCACTTGGCCTAGCGCTTGTATTGCCGATTCGGGAGGCTTCGCATCCAATCTATCCCCTATCGCAGGCGCTTTCCTTCCGTTAGGGGGTCGATGAATCCGGAGAAAAGCCGTGGCCGAAGACATTACCCAGACCAACGAAAGCAACGTCCGTTTCACCGAGCGCGAGGCGCTGTTCTATCACAGCACGATCCGCCCGGGTAAGATCGAGATCATCGCCAGCAAGCCGATGGCGACCCAGCGCGACCTGAGCCTGGCCTATTCGCCCGGCGTTGCGGTTCCGGTCCAGGCGATCGCCGACAATCCGGCCGATGCCTACGAATATACCGCGAAGGGCAACCTGGTCGCGGTCATCTCGAACGGCACGGCGATCCTCGGCATGGGCAACCTGGGTGCCCTGGCATCCAAGCCGGTGATGGAAGGCAAGTCAGTCCTGTTCAAGCGCTTCGCCGACGTCGATTCCATCGACATCGAGCTGAATACCGAAGACCCCGACAAGTTCATCGAAGCCGTCGCGCTGATGGAACCCAGCTTTGGCGGGATCAATCTGGAAGACATCAAGGCGCCCGAATGCTTCGTGATCGAGCAGGCGCTGCGCGAGCGGATGAAAATCCCGGTCATGCACGACGACCAGCACGGCACGGCGATCATCGCCGCGGCGGGCTTGGTCAACGCCTGCTTCATCACCGGGCGCAAGTTCGAGGACGTCAAGGTCGTGGTCAACGGCGCGGGCGCTTCGGCGCTGGCCTGCACCGCCCTGATCAAGTCGATGGGCGTGAAGCACCAGAACGTCACCGTCTGCGACCGTTCGGGCGTGATCTATCGCGGCCGTGAAGGCGGCATGGACCAGTGGAAGAGCGCCCACGCCATCGACACCTCCGCGCGCAGCCTGGAAGAAGCACTGGAAGGCGCGGATAT
>CAZNBX010000099.1:0-6375 GCA_964571305.1 uncultured Novosphingobium sp. | reverse complement strand
GCCGAACAGCGCATGGTTGAAACCATCGAAGGCGGCAAGCCGGTCACTCCGTTCCTGCGCTATGGCGACGTGGTGCGGATCGAGATGCTGAACGCCAGGGGGCACACGATCTTTGGCGCGATCGAGGGCGAAGTGGTGCGCTGCTAAGGGCGTTCTGTCCTAGCCCGCCTGACCCGGCTTGGCCGCAAAGGCATCGGCGATCGAGCAGGCCGCCGGGCCAAGGATCACGATGAACAGCACCGGCAGGATGAACAGGATCAGCGGCACGGTCATGATCGCGGGCAGGCGCGCGGCCTTTTCCTCGGCGCGCATCATGCGTTCGTTGCGGAATTCGGCGGAGAGCACGCGCAGCGCCGAGGCCAGCGGCGTACCGTAACGCTCGGTCTGGATCATGGTGGTGGTCACGCCGCGCACCGCGTCCAGATTGACGCGGTAAGCCAGGTTTTCAAAGGCCTGGCGGCGTTCGCTGAGGAACGACAGCTCGATCGCGGTGAGCGCGAATTCGTCGCCCAGTTCCGGATAGGCCCGGCCCAGTTCGCGCGCGACGCGGTTGAATGCCGCGTCGACGGTCAGGCCTGCTTCGGCACAGATCACCAGCAGGTCGAGCGCATCGGGCAGACCCTTGCGGATCGCATCGGTGCGTTTGGTGACCATATTCTGGATGTAGATTTCAGGCCCCTTGTAGCCGAGGCCAAGCATGGCCGCGAACCCGCCCAGCCGCTTCAGCGGGCCCCAGTCCGGGAAATAGTTGATGCCATAGATCATGATCGCCGCCGTGCCGCCCAGCACGACCGGCAGCACCATTCGGGCAAAGATCACCGCGATGCCCAGTTCCTTGCGGCGAATACCGGCCTGGACCAGCTTTTGCTGGATCGCTTCGAGCTGGCTTTGCTGCAGAACCTTCAGCGAGCTGAGGATGCCCTTCATCCAGTCGGTGGTCTCGTTCTTGCGGACCAGGCTGGCGCGCTTCTTGGCGCTCTGGGTGACGATGCCTGCCTTGAGCTGCTCGCGCCGCTCGTTCAGCGCCTTGACCCGCTTTTGCATCGGGTCGCGGATCGTGATCGCGGTATAGATCGCGAACAGGACCGCCACGGCAGCGCATCCGGCGAGGATCGAACCGATCCATAGCACGTCGAAACCAAGCAGCGTCGGACCGGGAGGGCTATTCAGCATCGGTGTCTCTTTTCCTGCTCAAATCTCGAAACTGACCATCTTGGCCATGATGAAGCAGCCAATCCCCATCCAGGTCAGGCCGCCCAGGCCGACTATGATCAGCCGGTCATCGGAGAAGAAGCCCGCGAGGTATCCCGGGTTGATCCAGAAGATCATCGCGAAGACGATGAAGGGGAGGGCGCCGACGATATAGGCCGAGGCCTTGGATTCTGAACTCATCGCCTTGATCTTCAGCTTCATCTGGGCGCGCTTGCGCAGCACGTCGGACAGGTTCGACAGCGTTTCGGCGAGGTTGCCCCCGGTTTCGCGCTGGATCGCCAGAGTGATGCAGAAGAAGCTGAACTCGGGCGTGTTGAGCCGGTCGGCGGTTTCCTGGAGGGCGTCCTCCATGGTCTTGCCGATCTTGATCCGTTCGGTCACCAGCTTGAATTCCTCGCCGACCGGGCCGGGTACTTCGCTGGAAACGATGCCGAGCGTTTCGGAGACCGGCAGACCCGAGCGCAGGCCGCGAACGAGCAATTCGATCGCGTCGGGGAACTTGGCGGTGAACTGGTTGGTCCGCTTGTTGACGAAGTGGCCGACCACCATGTGTGGCAGGCCGCCGCCCAGCAACAGGCCCAATCCGAGGCTGAGCGGAACGCTATGGCTCTTGAGGAAAACCAGCAGCGCCGTGACCAGTCCCAGTCCGGCCGAAACATAGAGGTATTGCGGAACGGTCCAGCCCTTGCCGGTGCGGTGGAGGCGCAAGGCGAGGGCGGCGATACGTGATTCCGAACCAGCGATGCGGTGCATCTGCGGCTTGCGCGCGGCCACGGCCTTTTTCAGCTGTGCCTCAAGCCGGTCGGACGCGTTTTCGGAATGGCGGTACCGGACGGATTCAAGCCGCCGCTTGCCCTCCCTTGCGACGGAAGGGCCGGCAAAGGCCATGTAGAGCAATGCCATGAAGGACAAGAGCCCCACCACGGTCAGGGATAGCTGGATGACGTTCATCGCTGCCTGCACCTTCCTTCCGGTCCGCCGCGCCGTGGCGCTGCGTGACCCCCACCCGATCAGGCCCGAGCCGCAGCCGGGGCCTTTGCGGGCGTGGACTTCTTCGCCAGCAGCGCCTTGAGATCAATCTTGCCGAGCAGCGACTTCTTGGCCGTGCTGATCTCTTCGGCGGCTTCCCCGTCACCAATGCCGAGCACGGCCTTGGCCACGTCGCGCATGACGGCTCCGGCCTTCGACGCGCGGTTGGCTTCGGCGAAGGTCTGGCCCAGCTTCGCCGCATTGCTGGCGGCCTTGATGTCATAGGGAATGCTGTAGGCGATCTTGCGCTCGATCGAGGCTTCGAAGTCGCTCTTGCTGATTTCCGCGATGCCGGGCTGGACCTTGTTGGCAACCACGATCGGTTCGACGTGCGCCGCATTGGAGCGCAGCCAGCCAAGGATGCGGATCGCGTCGCGGGCCGAGGCCAAGGTCATTTCCACCACGATCACCGCCGCATTCACGTCATGCAGCAGGTGCGGGAAATTGATCAGCATGTTGCGCGGCAGGTCGATCACCGTCATGTCGAAGGCCTGCCGGAATTCCTCCTCCAGCTGGACGAAGGCTGCGCCGTCGGTCAGCAGCGGAGCATTCATCGGCGCTTCGGCGGAAAGGATCGCGAGATTATCGTTGGCGCGGATCATCGCGCGTTCGATGAACAGCCCGTCGATGCGGCTGGGGTTCTCGATCGCGTCGGTCAGGCCGCGGCCCGGCTCCAGATCCAGCACCAGCGCGCCGGTGCCGAAATGGACATCGAGGTCGAGCAGGGCGGTCGAGGTCTTCTCATCCGTGCTGAACAACCAGGCGAGCGAAGTCGCCAGGGTCGAAGCGCCAACCCCGCCGCGCGTACCGATCACCGCCGTGGAGATATGGCGCTTGGCCGCGGCATGGTCGTGGTGCCGCGGGGCCGAGAACACCGCCTGGGCATCGAGCAGGGCATCGCGCACCTGGCCCGGCGAAAGCGGTTTCAGCAGGGAGTCGTGAATCCCGCTGGCAAGGAGATCACGGTACAGGCGCACGTCGTTGACCTGGCCGATGGCAATCACCACCGTGCCCGGCTCGCAGACTTCGGCGAGCGCATGGATGTCGCTCAGCGGATCGCCGCTTTCCGACAGGTCGACCATCAGGATGTTGGGGCTGGCCGTGATCGACAGCGACTGGATCGCGTTGCGCAGCCCGCCCTTGTTGCACTTTTCCGGTGCCCAGCCCATTTCGATCGCGACCGGGCGCAGCACGTCGAGTGCGGCCTCGTCGCAAATGAAGGCGTGAAAGGCGTCGCGGTTTCCGGCACCGGCCGGCTTCCAGGGAGCGTTCATCGGCTTACTTTCCGCTAGTCTGGGTGGAATTCTTCGACAGGCCCTGTTCGCCGGTCGGCGGGGTCTGGCGATAGGAATCGATCGCCTTGGTCGAGCTCATCACGGTGGTCACGCCCTGGCCCGATGCGCCCTTCAGCAGGTGTTCGGGGTCGGCGATCATTGCGGCCATGTTGGCATTGGTCGCGCAGCCGTAGTTGGTGCTGGTGCCATTCCCCGGATTGGCGTCGCTGGTCGCGGACCAGTCCGGGCAGCCGGGGACCGACGCCTTGGAACGGGTCACGACGATCCGCACCGTACCCGGCGCAACCGCGCCCGGGGTCACCGGGGCTTCGTCTCCGACCAGCAGGCCATAGCGACCCGCGACGCTTTCGATCGCGGCGCGCGCGCCTCCGCTGCGGAGCGGATCGTCCAGAGTGATGCGGTCGCCGTAACGCAGGTCGAGCGCCTCAAACCAGCCCGCCAGGCGGCGCTGTTCGGGGATCGAGACTCCGTCCGGTCCGGCGGTGATGTCGAGGGTGTAATTGGTCCGGCTTACCACCGGCTGGTGGATGCTTTCCAGACTTGGGTTCGTTGCCACCCCGCTGCACCCGCCAAGCGCGGCGACGAGCGAGAGGGACAGGGCCGAAGCCAGGGCCTTGGGGGAAACCAGGTTACGCATGGTGGGTCCTCTCTCGCTTACAGGTTAAAGCCGGGGGCGGCTTCGGCGGTCTTGGTCCGGCGCTTGCCCTGCGCGGGGCTTTTCTCGCCATTGCCGGGGCGCGGGTTCTGGACCGGTGCAGGCATGTCGAGCTCGCCGATCCGGGGCACCGGCGCGCCGCCGTTCTGGTCGGGGCCAGAGCTGGGCAGCGGACGCGAGGCACCGGACTTGCCCGCGCTTTCCTGGTTGCCGAGGATCTGCTGGGCGATGTTCGGGCTTTCGAAGCCGTCGGTCGGCAGCTTGCTGGCGTTGGCGTTCACCGGGTTGACCAGATACGGCGTCACCACGATCACCAGTTCGGTCTCGCCCTTGCGGAAATTGGTCGAGCGGAACAGCGCGCCGACGATCGGCAGGTCACCGGCACCGGGCAGCTTCTTCAGCGTGTTCTGCGCGCCGTTGCTCATCAGGCCGGCGATCATCATCGACTGGCCCGAACCGAGCTCCACGGTGGTTTCGGTGCGGCGCACGGTCAGGGCCGGGACCTGGAAGCCATTGACGGTGATCGCACCCTGGCTGGACAGTTCCGACACTTCCGGACGAACCCGCATTGAGATGCGGCCATTGGCCAGGACCGTCGGGGTGTAGCTGAGGCTGACGCCAAAGCGCTTGTACTCGATCGAGGTGGTGCCAAGGCCCTGGCTGATCGGGATCGGATATTCGCCGCCTGCCAGGAAGTCCGCGGTTTCGCCCGACAGCGCGGTCAGGTTCGGTTCCGACAGGGTGGTGACCAGACCGGCCTGTTCGCCCATGTCGAGCGCGCCCAGCACGTCCATGCCGAACAACTTGCCGGCACCGGCCAGCGTGGTCCCGCTGGCGATGCCGCTGACCGAAGTGGCGTCGACTTCCCGCATCTTGCCGGGATTGGCCATGTCCGGAACCCAGATCTTGGGCTGGTTGCCGACCCCGGTCACCGAACCGGGACGGAACGTGCTGGAGAAGGAACGGCCCTGGCCGATGCCAAACTGGAATCCGCTGCTGCCGTCTGCCGTGGTCCAGTTCATCCCGATGTCGCGCACCAGGGTGCGGCTGACTTCGGCGAACTTGACGTGCAGGTTGACTTGCAACGGGGTGGCCATCTTCAGGCGGGTGACGACATTGGCTTCCTTGCCGACGAAGGCGGAAACCAGGCGCTGCGCCTCGGCGGCATCTTCCGGCGCGGCAACGGTGCCGGTCAGCAGGAAGGTATTGCTGCCCACGGTCGAGACCGTGACCTTGGCATCGGGCATGGCGACGCGCAGCATCTGGTCGACGCTGTCAATGTTGGATCCGACGCGGATGTTGGCCGACCAGATCACGTCGCCCTTGGCATTGCTGGCATAGACCGTGGTTTCGCCGCCGGCCTTGCCGAAGACATAGAGCTGGCGGTTCGACTTGACCTGGACGTCAGCGATCTTGGCGTCGGCGACGAAGACATCGGCCATGGTGCCGGCCACGGTGACCAGCTGGCCGCGCCCGATCGACAGGACAATGTCGTTGGCCGGGCGGCTGACCGATTGTGCTTCGGCCTGCTGGGCCGGGACCATGGCGAAAGGCACGACCGCGCAGGCAGCGCCAAGAAGGGTAAGGGCAAGGCGGTTCATCGGTTTGCCTTTCTGCGCACGGGTGCGGGCAAGGGTCTGGGTCGCTGTCATGGTCTTACTTTCCCGCCGGTTCTTCGGTCGTGGTCTTTCCGCGGGTCACTCGGACCACCGGGCCGGGTCGAGAGACTCGGGCCTGGCCAGCAGCGTACTGCGGCGCCGGCGGGCGGCATGCCCGCGCGGTCGGCATAGGCGTTGACGGCAGCCTCAGCGACCTGCTTGGCCGCTTCCAGCCGGGTCGGCGGAACGGTGCGGCGCTGGAAGCGCGACACGTCGCCGCCGGTCACGAAGGTACTGGCACCATCGCTGGGGCGGTTCATCGCCTGGCTGAGCAGCTTTTCTTCCTGCTCCTTGCTTGCCCCGGCGGGAACCTTGATCGAGCCGCTGGCGATGGCTTGGTCCAGTTCGGTCTGGTTGTCGGCGAGGCTGCGCAGCGACAGGCTGAGCGTGCCGATGGTCTGCGAGACGGCAATCTTTTCCGCGATCTTCGGCGTGACTTCGAGGGTCACGGTGCGAACGTCGCGGACCACGGTCTTGCCTTCCTCGATCGTCGTTTCGGTCGACTGGTCGGTGGCGAGGACGCGGA